>NZ_LGHK01000023.1 GCF_001908235.1 Bradyrhizobium sp. NAS96.2 | reverse complement strand
CGCTACAATAAGACCAAGCCTATCCCTCCGGCTCGCTCCTGCCAATGCCGGATGTTCGGGAAGATGTGCGGCGCCAAGGCGAAAACTCTCGGTTGATTAAGAGATCCCGCCCGACGGACACGCTCGCCCGCCACAGTATCCCTTCGCCCGTCCTGGAGGCATGACGCGCGGCTGGGGGAGGGCACCCTGTCTGGCCGAAGACAACTGCCGGGCGTCCTTGCTGGTCGCTGCCCAGCCGAACGCCAATCGACGGTCGCCCCGATCGCGCTAACGAGGTATCCAGGATGGGTATGGGCACGACCGTTACGGGCAACGGTCTAGGGCTTAGTAACCTTGTTCGCCAATCGCTCAGCCAGGCAACGCGATCGCGAACGGCGCGAGAAGGCAACGGCAAAGGCCCAGGCGGCGCTTGAAAACGCCGAACGTGAGCATGAAAGAAGGGCAGCGGACTTTCGGGCCGAAGCCCAGGCTATCGAGAAACGCACGCAGGCTGAGGCCGACAGATGGAAAAAGGAAAGAAAGCGGCTGCAAGCCGCGCTGCGGCGGGCGCGGGAGCAGATTGCCTAGGAGCGCTCAATCATCGGAACTTGGAGCTTGCACAAGGGCCTCAATGCCGCTCTTCCAGGCGAACAGCGGTCGGGCCAGCTCGTTTGGCATTCAGTTGTCTTGAAGAGAGCACGAGGCCCGAAGATACAGCGACGCCAGTAAATTCTAGGAACGACAAGGCTGCGCGAGAATTACGCGTATCTTCAACCAAGGAGAACGCTCATGAAATCAGCCCTCGCTGTGGCAACCTTGCTGGTAGTCCTCGGGTCGCCCTCGCTTGCGCAAACAACTGCTCCCACCAACAGCTCACAAATGGATGCAGCATCGAGCAAAAATGACCAGAGCAGCCCGGCGGATACCGCCGGCAATAGCCCCCAGAGTCAGGATGCAGATGCAACTCAGAAGATCCGCCAAGATCTTCAGAAGGCAGGCTTCACCGATGTGAAGGTCGTCGCACGTTCGTTCGTCGTGCAGGCCAAATCGAGCGACGGCAATCCGGTCCTCATGACAATCGGGCCGCATGGGATGTCGGTGTTCGAGGCCATGAGCGGGACAGGGAGCAACTCAGGGACCGTAGGCAAGAGCTCTGGTCCAGCGGGTACGTCTGAATCGAATCCTCCCACGGGCCCAAGCCAGAACTCGGGCTCTTCCAACAGCCAACAGAACGGATCGCAGAAATAGCGCATGCAGCCTGCTGAGGCGGCTGGGCCCTGCGCATGTTGCACGCCCGATCAGCTGATCGTCGGCTCCTTCTTCCGTCAAGGGAGCTGGCGGGTGCGCACGCCGATTTTGAGTGGGCTCCGCCGCGTGAGGCCGCGGCTCTCTGGCGACGCTTTTGCGGGGCTGGCCCCGCTGATCAGTCGATTGAGTGAGAATGGCTGAAAAGCTCAGACCATATGTAGCTTTCGCTGTCGACGCGGCAGGCATTGCTCGGGCTACCTACGAGTTCACCAGCCACGGTGACGAGGAGGCGAAGAAGCGAGCTGAGGGATATCTGGCTATCCACGATATCATAGAACTTTGGACCGACCATCGGCTGGTCATGCGCCTAAAGCAGCCGACCTGAGTGAAGGCCGTTCGATCAGGATAATTTGCAAGGCACGACGCTGTCAATTTGGGGGCAGCATCAGAAAAACCAAAACAGGCAGCCTGATTAGGAACGATTTCAGGTAGGGAAAATTAGGCAATCGTGGATGCGTTTCCGGCCCCCGAGTTGGCGCTCCACATCAGTCCCAGCGTTCCTCCCCAGAACGCTGGGACTTATTCTTTGACAGGGACTAACAAAAATCGGCAGCATGGAGCCATGCAATGCGCCCAGCTGCTCGTATCCACCGAGTTCGGTACGGTGGCGCATGCGGACCCAATTACGCGTGGATTCGCAGGAGGCGCTATTGATCGCGGCGTCTGACGACCAAAGTGTTGACTTCGACCCCAGCGGTTTCCACCGATCTGGGGTCTTTTCTTTGGCGCGCATGCCGTGGCGTTCTGGGGTGGAACCAGAATGCGTATCGTCCATGCTGCGTGTCCGCAGGTCGGGAAAAAGCGGAAGATTCGAGTATAAACTTGATGTGGGTTAATGATGAGCCCTGATCTTAGGGAGCAGGCTGGTTTCCCCTCGAAGAGTGAGGAATGAGCAATGCAGGGAAGCACTCGCATCCAAAGAGAGTTGCAGTTCTGGCTAACCATGCTGCTGAGCCTGTCGCCGCTGTGGGTCGCAGCCGGTCTTTTGCTCTTCCTGAGCCATTGAGGCCCCTGAACAGCCGCCAAACGGTCTTCTTTGTCGGCTCCGCGTCACGATCTTCGAAGCGTCGTCGGACAACGGCCGCTGCAGCCCCTTGGCCTCGTCCCACGGCGCGCGCATCCAGACGTCACGCTCTTCATCGGCCGTCAGGGTCACCGGAATCGCCACCATCGATCAAGGCAGGCTAGTAATTGTGCAACCTCTATCGCTCTTGTTGGCGCGGATGCGCGACCAGCCGATAGGTTCGCGGCTCCTGATGACCAGCGCGACGAAATGACCAGGAAGCTTCCTACTGTGGAGCTGGCGGCAAGCGTGGACAACTGGATCTCGACGCCAGGATACCCTTCGCCCACGCAGCATAAGTTTGCGCCGTTCTCTCTTCCTAGTCCAAAGGGCATTTGGCGACGCGATTTCGCTTGCTGCAAGGCGCGGCTCGCTGAACTCGGCCGCCGCCCCCTGAGGAACGTAAGCCTTTGGGCTCCGTTGAACGTGCATCGCCTTGAAGGAGCCAAGCATGCGCATCTCTCTGTTCATTACGGCTCTGGGGCTTGCAATTGCGGGATTGACAAACGTCACCGTCGCCAATGCACGTGACTATCCTTGGTGCGTGCAGGGAAGGGGTGTCGGATATCCCGGCGACTGCATGTACCAGACACGCGCCCAATGTCTTGCATCGGCAGCCGGCAGGAACGTGACATGCGGGCTTAATCCGCGAGCGGCATTCGGTCAGCAGCGTCGCTATCGAGATCGGTATTGATGTTCCCGTCTCGGCTGATGGGCTGGCTTGAGGTCACCTTCGGCTTCGACTGGCTTGCGAGGTTGATGATAACCCGCCTCGACGTCTCTGCCGCTGAGCGTCGAGAAGCCGCGGTGCAGCTGGAGCGGTGGTCGCAGTCAGGCTCGCCTCGCAGCAAAGGAGGTTGTCATGCCGCGCATTGGCCGAGGAGAGCGCGCCATCCTGGCGGTGCTGATTGGATTGCTTGTGCTGGCCGTCATACTTGCGGTTGCGGGCTGGAATTCCGCAGGCTCAGCCGACATGACCCGCGCCGGTTGGGTGGCGATGGGCTTTGGCATCTTCTTCTCCCTCGTCATTGGTTGTGGCCTCATGGCACTCATGTTCTTCAGCAGCGGGCGCGGATACGATGAAGCGGCGGATCCGTTCCGAGGTCATGAGCTTTCAGAGGAGAAGCCTCCTGAGACGGCCGCCGATGCTCTTCGCAAGCAGACCGACGGGCCACCGATCAAACTGGTCAACCGGAAGAGATGAGCGCGGGGTGAGAACGCGCTGGCCGGTGATGCGACCCGCTTCAATGGGGCACGCGGGCGAGCCTAACTTATGTCAATCGCTGCGACGCTTCGTTCGTTGACGCTGGGAGCCGATCACAGCCGATCGGGGCGCTTACGCATCGCATCCAGCACGGCTTGATCATTGGTAGCGTTGGTAGCCAATTTGACGAGCAAAATTCGGCTCTGGGATCAGACGCCAACCACCGATTGACCACCGAAACCCCGTGAACAAACAGCGATAACGGTGGTCAATCAGGATCAAGCTTCATTGATTTTGTTGATTTTTTCGATCGCTGATTACGTTCGGGACGCAGGGGTCGCAGGTTCGAATCCTGCCACTCCGACCATCTTTCCAAGCACTTATAGTTTCTGTGTTTTTTGTGCGCAACGAGATGCGCATCGATTTGTCGCGCGGCTGCCATGCCGTTCGATTTCGGGCCGCGCGTCCCTGATGTCGGGGAATAGCTGGATCTGGTCGCGATGATTCGACGCCGCTCGGAACCTGAAATCGGACGATCGTTGAGAGCGAGGGAAACGGCCCCGGACGTGATGTTGCGTAGCACGTCACCAAACACCACGAGGCCTCCCTTCAGACTATCGGCCGGTCTTGGCCGACATCAAAGCACGAATACCCCGCGGCGAGTAGTGCTCGCTGTGCCGGCGCAAGTGCCGCCACCGTATCAGGGGTTGCCGACCTCGAAGGCCAGCAGGACGTTGCCGGGCAGGCCGCCCCATTGCGCGTAGCCGGAATTGACGTACAGCATGCCGTCCACGACGATCGGCCCGGGTCCGTCCATGGCGCCGCCATGGCCCGGAACGCCGTTCACCGTGGTGTACTCGCCCGCGGTGTCGATCTCCCAAAGCAGCTTTGCGTCATCGCTTGCATAGGCACGCAAGAAGCCGCTCACGCCGCCCGAGAACACGACGCCGGGAATCGCGGTGACCGCGGCGGAGAGCGCAGGGCTGCACTGGGGGCGATCGCCGCAGGCAACCGGCGCCACCTGCATCGCGATTTTCCCGGTCGCAAGATCGAGGCCGAACAGGCCGCCGCCTTCGCTTGAGTTGAGACGCCTCGAGCCGTCCTTCAGGAACCGCACGTCCGAGTTGGCGACATAGATCCGGTCCTGGTCCGCCGCGGAGCCCCATTCGGTCCCGCCCAACGGGCCACCTTGGCCGATCCGCGTCTGCCAGAGGATCTTGCCCTCATGGTCGGGGTCGAGCGCATGGACCACGCCGGATTTCTGGCCGATGACCAGCGCGCGATGTCCGTCACGCAGGTTCACGAGGATCGGCGATTGACCGAAATCGTGGTCGGGGCCGCGGTCCTGCGGACAATTGCTCTGGTCGGTGCCGAAGCACGCGACGACAAAGCTGTCCTTCGGCGTGGCCTGCTGATGCCAAAGCATTTTGCCGGTCTCGAGATCGAATGCGAGGATGGCGTCGCTGGTGTCGGTTGCCGGATCCGCATAGCTGTTCGACGTCGCGACATAGAGCGCCTTGCGCTGAACGTCGATCGTGGGAGCGGACCAGACCGACGCGCCGGCCGGGCCGAGCAACTGGGTCCCGATCGCGTTCGTCCGTGTCGGATGCGGCGCTTCGGCAATGGTATAGCTCTTCCAGACCTGCGCGCCGGTCTCGGCCTTCAGCGCAACGACGCTGCCGCGAAACGTGCAGCATTGGTAGGTGGGGCGCGACCCAATGGCCTCCTCGATCGACGACACGCCGACATAGACGACGCCGGAATGGAAGACTGGCGCGCCGGTGATCCGGGCGGCCAGATGATCCTCGATCCTGGTCTTCCAGATCAGCGTGCCGGTCGTTGCATTCACGGCGTAGATGTTGGCGAGCAGATCGCCAAAGAAGACGACCGGCTGGCCGTTATCCAACGTGGCGAAATTGATCGCCGCCCGGACCGGCGCCTCGGTCGGAAACACCCAGCGGGTGCATCCGCTCTTGGCGTCGAGGGCGTGGACCTTGCGGTCGCTGCCGCCGACGAACAGCAGGCCGCCGATGACGGTCGGCTGAGCGAACGCGATCGATGCGCCGGGAAACCCGAAGGCCCATTTCAGACGCAGCCGAGAGACCTGGTCCTGCGTGAGACCGGCCATGGCTGCCGGCTGAAACCGGCTGTTGTTGAGATCGGCGCCCCAGCCGTTCCAGCGAGGCCCGTCGATCGGCTGCGGAAAGCCGGTTTCGCCCTGCGCACATTGGCCTGGGTTCTCGGCCGCCGCATGCGAAGCGGCTTTTCCGGTGACGAGGGAGGCGATCGCCGCCCGCTCGTCATTGCTCAGTCCCTGCGCGAAGGATGCCATCGGGCCCGTGGTGATCGCGCCCAGAACCTCATCGAACGACCTTGACTGCAGCGCGGCGCGGCTCGGCGCCCGAATATTCGCGTCGGTACTGTCGTGACACTGCGCGCAGCGTTGCGCGTAGAGGGCGGCGCCGCCTTGCTGCGCTGTCGCAGGCAGGCAAGACCCGATCAAGGCGACGGCAATCGCAGCACTCAGTTTCATCTGGGTTCACCGGCGTTGGCTTCGGTGAGATGAGCGATCGCAGCGTAGCACAACCCTGATGGTTGTCGGCGTGCCCCGCGGAGGCCGTCGGCGCGTATCTGACGGTGCCGGGCTCGCTCGGGCCGCCCTCAATTCCGACGCCTGCGGGCGCGATCTCCCATTGACAGGTTGCCTGTTGTGATAGAATTATAACACAATAAGTTGCAAAAATAACAAGATGTCATCATCGCATCAGCGTTTCGCGCGGGCGGCGGGAGGAAAATGGAATTGTCCGGTTCGATCGCGGCAGAGCCTCGGCCGTCGACGTCGCTTTTGATGGTCGGTGGCATCAACAAGCGCTTTGGCGGCGTGCGGGCGCTGCGCGACGTCAACCTCGAGGTCCGTGCCGGCGAGGTGCATGCCCTATTGGGCGAGAACGGGGCCGGAAAATCCACGCTGATCAAGATCCTCAGCGGCGTTCATGCGGCGGACAGCGGCACCATCGAAATCGCCGGCAGGCCGGCGACGTTCGACAGCCCGGCAAGATCGCGCGAGGCCGGGATCGCCGTCGTCTATCAGGACCTCAGTCTCGTCGAATCGCTGAGCGTCGCCGACAATCTGTTGCTCGGCCGCGAGCCGCGTGCGCGGTTCGGCTTCGTCCGCAAGCGCGAATTGATGGCCAGGGCCGAAGCGTTCCTGGGCGAGCTCGGTATTCCCCTGGATACCAAAGCGTCGGTCGGCTCGCTGCCGTTCGCCTACCGCCAGATGACGGAGATCGCCAAGGCGCTGATGGGCGAGGTGCGGCTGTTGATCCTGGATGAGCCGACATCCTCGCTGACGTCGGATGAGGTCCGCATCCTGTTCGATGCGATCGGCAAGGCGACGCGCCGCGGCGTCGGCGTGATCTATGTGACGCATCGGCTCAACGAGGTGTTCGAGATCTCGCAGCGCGTCACGGTGCTGCGCGATGGCGCTAACGCCGGCACCTTCGTCACCGCCGACACCGACATGAAACGGCTGGTGAACGCCATCATCGGCACCGACCGCTTGGCGCCCGCGGCGTCGCGCGCCGCGCCCGCGGCACCGCGCGCGTTCGATCCGTCGCCGGTGCTGTCGCTGTCTGATGTGTCCAACGACCGGCTGTCGGCCGTCGACTTGTCGGTGATGAAGGGTGAGATCCACGGCCTCGCCGGATTGATCGGGAGCGGACGCACGGAAATTCTGGAGACGATCTTCGGACTTCGGCCGGTCGAGCGCGGCGCATTCGAGATCGAGGGCCGCCCTTGGCTGCCGAAGAGCCCGGCCGATGCGATCGACCATGGCGTCGCGCTGGTGCCGGAGGATCGGCATGTGCAGGGCCTGGTGCTGGATCATTCGATCGAGCGCAACATCACTCTGCCGCGGATTCCGCATTTCTCGCGCTGGGGCTTCATGCAGCAGCGCGCTGCCATCAGGCGCGCGGACACTGCGGTCGCGAGGCTTTCGGTGAAGGCGCAGGGCGCCTCCAGCCTGGTCAGGACATTGTCCGGCGGCAACCAGCAGAAGGTCGTGTTCGGGAAATGGAATGATCCGCGGCCGCGCGTGCTGCTGCTCGACGAGCCGACGGTTGGCGTCGATGTGGGTGCACGCGAGGAAATCTACGGCGTGATCCGCAACGCCGCCCGCGACGGCAGCGGCGTGCTGGTCGTCTCGTCCGATCTCGTCGAACTGATCGAGCTCTGCGACCGCATCTCGGTGATCGTCGATGGACGCGTGGCGCGGACGCTCAAGCGCGGGGAGATCGTCGATGCCGAAGAGCTGCATCATCTGCTGCAGATCTACCAGGCTTCCGGACAAGGCGTATTGCAAGAGCTGCCCGCATGACTGAACTAACCGCGCCCAACGTCGCCGCCGCGCCGACCCGATCCGATCGGCGCCGCAAGCTGCTGCAGAATCTGCTGCGGGGCGAGCGGCCCTACATGCTGTACATCGCCTTTTTGGTGCTGCTGGTGGTCTTCAGCCTGTCCTCGCCCTGGTTCCTGTCGGTCGATAACTTCCTGAATATCGGACGCCAGACCACGCTGGTGTCGATCATCGCGGTCGGCATGACCTTCGTGATCATCGCGCGTCAGATCGATCTCTCAGTCGCATCGACATTGGCGCTGTCCGGCATGGCCGCGGCGCTGGCGATGAGCCAGATCAGCAACAGCTGGATCGTCGGCGCCGCCGCCGGGCTCGGCACCGGCGCGGTGGTCGGATTGCTCAACGGCATCCTGACCACGCAGCTTTCGATCCCGTCCTTCCTGGTGACGCTGGGATCGCTGAGCATGGCGCGCGGGTTGGCGATGATGGTGACCAACACCAAGCCGGTCATCATCACCAACGAGACCTATTTCGCGATCTTCGGCGAAGGCACGTTCTTAGGCATCCCCGTTCCGATCGCCTGGACGCTGGCGGCGATGATCGTCGGCATCCTGCTGCTGCACTACAACGTGTTCGGCCGCCGCATCTATGCGGTCGGCGGCAATCCGACCGCGGCGCTCTATTCCGGCATCAACACCAAATGGGTCACGACCGCCGCGTTCGTGCTGACCGGCGCGCTGGCCGGGCTTGCGGCGCTGGTGTTGTCGGCGCGCTCGCATGCCGCCCGGCCCGATGTCGTGCAGGGGATGGAGCTCGACGTCATCGCCGCCGTGATCCTCGGCGGTTGCAGCCTGTTCGGCGGCCGCGGCTACATCCTGGGAACGCTGTTCGGCAGCTTGATCATCGGGACGCTCAACAACGGCCTCGTGCTGCTCGGCGTCAGCTCGCCGATGCAGCTCGTCATCAAAGGAGCGATCATCGTGGCGGCGGTCGCCTTCACGAAACGCTAGAGCATGATCCCTCACGACAACGCGGAACGCGTTGGCGCGGAGATCATGCCCAACAACGAGTCAGATGCAGCGCATCGGCCGCAAGGTCACTGTGCCGCAAGGGTAGGGGCAAGGTCGCCGGCCTCCGGTCAATCGGCGACCAAACACGGGAGGAAACAATGAAGCCAATCTTGCGACAAACCCTGCCGCTGACCGCGCTGATCGCGGCGACGGCCATTTCGATCGCCCCCTCGGCCCGCGCCGAAGTGCCGGCAAGCTGCGTCAAGGGCGTCGATCTTGCGACGCTTGGACCGAAATCGATCGTCGGTCAGGGACCCCATGGCGAGAAGGCCGCTTCGCCCGAAGTCCTGGCGCTGTCGGACGCCGACGCCGCCAAGGTCAAGGGGAAGCACTTCAAGGTCGGCATCTCGATGCAGACGGTCAACCTCGACTGGGCGCAGCTGCAGATCCAGGGCATCACCGACACGCTGAAGAAGTACGGCGTGACGGTGACGGGCGTCGCGTCCGCGGAATATCAGGTGGACAAGCAGATCGCCGATATCGAGAACACCATCCAGCAGCATCCGGACGGCATCATCTCGATCCCGGTCGATTTCACCGCGACCGCGCCGACCTACAAGAAGGTCGCCAAGGCCGGCATCAAGCTCGTGCTGATGGACAGCATTCCGACCGGCCTCAAGCATCCCGAGGAATATGCCTCGATGATTTCGGCGGACAATCTGGGCAACGGGCAGATCGCGGCGCAGATCCTGGCGTCCTGCATGGCGCAGGGCGCCACCATCGGCCTCGTCAATTTCGGTGTCGACTATTTCAGCACCAACGAGCGCACCAAAGGCGTTCGCGAGTGGATGCAGAAGAACCGGCCCGACATCAAGATGAAGCAGGTCGACTTCACCGATCCGCCGAAGGTGTCGCAGATCGCGGGCGACTTCCTCACCGGCAATCCTGACGTCAAGGGCGTGTTCGCGGTCTGGGATCAGCCGGCGCTGGATACGCTGAGCTCGATGCGCGCGCAGGGCATCGACATTCCGGTCACGACCGTCGATCTCGGCCTGCAATCGGCGATCGAGATCGCCAAGGGCGGACCGCTGAAGGCGACCGGCTCGCAGCGTCCCTATGACCAGGGCGTCGCGGAGGCGATGGCCATGATGAACGCGCTGCTTGGCAAGGAAACGCCGGCCTGGGTCGGCGTGCAGTCGCTGCCGGTGACGCAGTCGAACGTGCTGGAATCCTACAAGACGGTGTTCAAGAAGGAGCCGCCGCCGGAGCTGACCGACGCTTGCAACAAGGCGAAGCCCGCCTGCAACTGATCTTTGGCCCGTGATGCGCGGTGTCGCAACGGCGTGCGTCGTGGACGAAGCTGACCCGGGCGAGCCAGCCCCCGCCCGGGTCAGATTGCGCTTGTCACATATTCGACGGGAAGGCTGCGGAAGTGCTTGCGCATGTCCGATGAGGCCGCGCCGCCGACGATGATCCGCGAGAACGCGCCGATATCGGAGAAGAATGCCGATTTGAGACTGCCGAGCTTGCTCGCGTCGATCACCAGGATGCTCTCCATCGCGGTCTCGATCACTGCCTGCTTGACGGCGACCTCGTGAAAATTCGAGCAGCTCGCGCCGCGGGTCCAGTGCACGCCGCCGGCGGAAATGAAGGCCTTGTTGATCCCGAGCCGCCGCAGATAGGACAGGCCGTCGTCCGACGCGAAGGACTGCGATGAGGGATGATAGAGCCCGCCCATCAGCATCACCTGGGTGCCGGGCCGGCGCGTCACGATCGACGCCACGTTCATCGAATAGCAGATCACCGAGAGCGGCAGATCCTCGGGCAAGCAGTCCGCCAGCGATTGCATCGTGGTGCCGCAATCGATGAAGACCGTATCGCCCTCCTTGATCGAGGCGGCGGCGGCCCGGCAGGCGAGACGCTTGTCCTGAGTGTGCTGGTCGATCTCCTGCTCGAACGTGTACTTGATCCCGGTCGGCGATGCGGCGTTGACGACATAGCCGCCGAGCAAAGCGAGGGCAGCTTCCGGGCCGGCAAGGTCCCGCCGCACCGTCATTTCTGAGACCTTGAGCAGCTCGGCGGCGTCCTTCAGGTGCAGCGCGCCACTCGATTCGACGGCGCGCCGCAGCCTTTGCAGGCGCTGGACGCGTGTCTCGCTTGGTCGTGCGTTCGGGGTTTCAGCCATTTTGATCGCCGAGCTTGCTTATCTGATTGACAATGATCTTACAATGTTGTGAGTTTATCAACGTCGATTTGTTACAATAATAACATCCGGTCTGCGGGCTCATCTCGCGTCGGGGCGATGTCGCTCCCCGGCAGGTGGCAAAGCCAGCGGCAAGGTCAGGGGAGGATCACATGTTGCGATCGACACATTCAATCTATCTGGCGATCTCGCCGATTCGCTAGGACCGCACGGCGCTTCCATGACGCAGAGCGTCTTCATCCAGAATCCGTCCGCATTGACCGCGCTGCCGCCTTCCCCCGGCGGGCATCGGCATTCGGCCCCGCGCAACAGCGGCCGCGCGCTCGACATGGATTGGGTCGACGAAATCAGGATCAATCTGTCGGCCGCCGAACGGCGGGTCGCGAGCCTGCCGGGCCGTCGCACGGTCAAGAAGGACGCGCAGGCGGCGTGGCTGCTCAAGGCGATCACCTGCATCGACCTGACGACGCTCAACGGCGACGATACGACCGAGCGGGTGAAGCGCCTCTGCGCCAAGGCCAAGGCGCCCGTGCGCGGCGACCTTCTCGAGCGGCTCGGCTTTGCCGGACGCGAGCTGCATACCGGCGCGGTCTGTGTTTACCACCGGTTCGTGGGCACGGCCGTCGAAGCGCTCGCTGGATCGGGCATCCCGGTCGCTGCGGTCTCGACCGGATTCCCGGCGGGGCTGACCCCTCACGAACTGAAGCTGAAGGAGATCGAGGCGTCGGTGCGCGACGGCGCGCAAGAGATCGACATCGTCATCACGCGCGAGCATGTGCTGACCGGCGACTGGCGGGCGCTCTATGCCGAGGTCCAGGATTTCCGCGCCGTCTGCGACAACGCGCACCTGAAGACGATCCTCGCCACGGGCGACCTCAAGACGCTGCGCAACGTCGCCAAGGCATCGATGGTCTGCATGATGGCCGGTGCGGACTTCATCAAGACCTCGACCGGTAAGGAAGGCGTCAACGCCACGCTGCCGGTGACGCTGGCGATGCTGCGGATGATCCGCGTCTACCAGGAGCGCACCGGCTTCAAGATCGGCTTCAAGCCGGCTGGCGGAATCTCGACTGCAAAGGACGTGCTCAACTATCAGTTCCTGATGAAAGAGGAACTGGGACGCGACTGGCTCGAGCCGGATCTGTTCCGCATCGGCGCCTCCAGCCTGCTTGCCGATATCGAGCGGCAGCTCGAGCATCACGTGACCGGCCACTATTCGGCATTCAACCGCCACCCCGTGGGATGAGACTCCAGCGATGAGCGTCGCAAATTATTTCGAGACCATGGAGTATGGCCCTGCACCCGAGGCGGACGGCGAGGCGCGCGCCTGGCTGGCGCGGCACGGCGCCACGTTCGGGCATTTCATCGCCGGCAAGTTCACGACGCCGCATGCCGGCAAGCACCTCACCACGATCGAGCCCGCCACCGGCAAGGCGCTGGCGCGCATCGCGCAGGGCGCAGCTGCCGACGTCGAGGTGGCGGTTCACGCCGCACGCTCCGCGCAGGTTGCGTGGGCAAAGCTTGGCGGTCACGGCCGCGCGCGTCATCTCTATGCACTGGCGCGCATGCTGCAGCGTCACGCCCGGCTGTTCGCCGTGCTGGAGGCGATCGACAACGGCAAGCCGATCCGCGAGACCCGCGATCTCGACGTGCCGCTCGCCGCGCGCCATTTCTATTATCATGCCGGCTGGGCGCAGTTGCAGGAGCGGGAATTCGCCGATCAGGTGCCGATCGGCGTGATCGGGCAGATCATCCCGTGGAATTTCCCGCTGCTGATGCTGGCCTGGAAGATCGCGCCCGCGCTCGCCGCGGGCAACACGGTGGTGCTGAAGCCGGCGGAATTCACCTCGCTCACCGCGCTGCTGTTCGCCGAGCTTTCAGCCGAGGCCGGCCTGCCGCCGGGCGTGCTGAACGTTGTCACCGGCGATGGCGCGACGGGCGCGTTGCTGGTCGAAAGTCCCGTCGACAAGATCGCCTTCACCGGATCGACCGAGGTCGGACGGCTGATCCGTCAGACGACGGCAGGCACCGGCAAATCGCTGACGCTCGAACTCGGCGGCAAGTCGCCGTTCATCGTGTTCGACGATGCCGATATCGATGGCGCGGTGGAAGGCGTGGTCGATGCGATCTGGTTCAACCAGGGTCAGGTCTGTTGCGCCGGATCGCGGCTGCTGCTGCAGGAGGGGATTGCGGAGACCTTCCGCAAGCGCCTGATCCGCCGCATGTCGACGCTTCGCGTCGGCATGCCGCTCGACAAGGCGATCGACATGGGCGCGGTGGTCGCCCCGGTGCAGCTCGAGCGGATCAAGACGCTGGTCGAGACCGGCGTGAAGGAAGGCGCCGAGAAGTATCAGACGCCCGGCGCGATGCCGGCGGAGGGATGCTTCTATCCGCCGACACTGCTCTGGAACGTGCATCCGTCGTCGACGGTTGCGAGTGAGGAGATCTTCGGTCCGGTCCTGGTAGCGATGACGTTCCGCACGCCCGACGAGGCCGTCATGCTCGCCAACAACACGCGCTACGGCCTTGCCGCGAGCGTGTGGAGCGAGACGATTGGTCTTGCGCTCGACATCGCGCCGAAGCTGCTGGCCGGCGTGGTCTGGGTCAACGCCACCAATCTGTTCGACGCCAGCGTCGGTTTCGGCGGCTATCGCGAGTCCGGCTTCGGCCGCGAGGGCGGCCGTGAAGGCATGGTTGAATATCTGAAGCCGAAGGCCTGGAGTGGGCGCAAGGCCCGGCCCAAGGCTTCGCCGCTGCCGATTGCGTCCGGCGCCAGCTCTGGATTCGACGTGCCGCCGATCGATCGAACGGCAAAGCTGTTCGTCGGCGGCAAGCAGGTCCGCCCGGACGGCAATTATTCGCGCGCGGTGCTGTCGCCAAAGGGCCGGCGTCTCGGCGAAGCCGGCGAGGGCAATCGCAAGGATATCCGCAATGCGGTGGCCGCGGCGCGCTCAGCCGAATCGTGGGCGCGGGCGACGGCGCATAATCGCGCCCAGATCCTCTACTACCTTGCCGAAAATCTCTCCGCGCGCAGCGACGAGTTCGTCCGGCGCATCGCCGACATGACCGGCGTGTCGTCGGCAAAGGCGCGTACGGAGGTCGATGCGAGCATCGAGCGGCTGTTCAGCTATGGCGCCTGGGCCGATAAATTCGAGGGATCCGTTCACACGCCGCCGCTGCGCGGCGTGGCGCTCGCGATGCATGAGCCGATCGGCGTGGTCGGTGTCGCCTGTCCGGACGAGGCGCCGCTGCTCGCCTTCATCAGCCTGGTGGCGCCGCTGGTTGCGATGGGCAACCGGGTCGTCGCCGTGCCGAGCGAGCGGCATCCGCTCGCCGCCACCGACTTCTACCAGGTGCTCGAGACATCTGACGTGCCGGGCGGCGTGGTCAACATCGTCACCGGCGATCGCGGCGAACTGGTCAAGGTGCTTGCCGAGCACGACGACGTCGACGCGCTCTGGGCGTTCGGATCGCAGGACGCCTCGGCGGCCGCCGAACGGCTGTCGATCGGCAATCTCAAGCGGACGCTGGTCGATCATGGCCTTGCACTCGACTGGCACGACAAGGCCGCGAGCGAGGGTCCGATCCTGCTGCGCCATGCCGTGCAGGTGAAGAACATCTGGATTCCGTATGGCGACTAGAGCGTTTTCGAGCGAAGTGGGCACCGGTTCGCGTGCAGTAAACGTGTCAAAACTAGAAGCTAGCGACGTCACCTTGCGGTGATACGGATGGGGTCCGGACCGTCAGAGTCCGGCGATGTTGAAGACGAGGGAGGGACGCTACATGCTCAAGGGCATCAATCCACTGCTCAATGCGGACGTGCTCTATGCCCTGCGGGCGATGGGACACGGTGATCGCCTGGTGGTATGCGACACCAATTTTCCGGCCGACTCGATCGCGCGGCAGACCGCGCTTGGCAAGTTGCTGCGCATCGACAATGTGAGTGCCGCCAAGGCGGTCGAAGCCGTGCTCTCGGTGATGCCGCTCGATACGTTTGTCGACGATGCCGCGAGCCGCATGGAGATTGTCGGCCAACCGCAGGAGGTGCCTCCCGTGCAGCGCGAGGTGCAGGCTGCGATCGATCACGCCGAGGGACGACCCTGGCCGCTGGTCGGCGTCGAGCGTCATGCGTTCTACGAGAAGGCCAAGACGGCCTATTGCGTGATCGCGACGGGCGAGCGGCGCTTCTACGGCTGCTTCCTGTTCAGCAAGGGCGTCATCGCGCCGGACGGGGAGTGACGAGATGAGCAAGAATGGCGTCGCCGTCCTCGGCGTGTTCGTCGTCGACCTGGCATTCCGTGCCGGCAACATGCCGGCGATCGGCGAGACCATCGCCGGATCGGGATTCGCCATGGGGCCCGGCGGCAAGGGATCCAACCAGGCTGTCGCGGCCGCGCGGGCCGGCGCCAGCGTGAGCTTCATCTCCCGGATCGGCAGCGACGCCTTCGGCGAGCTTGCGGTCAAGACCTGGGAGGCCGAGGGAATTCGCCCGCGCGTGGCGAGGACTGCGGACGCGCCGACCGGCGCTGCGTTCATCTATGTCCACGAGACGCGCGGCGACAACGCGATCATCGTGGTGCCGGGTGCGGCGGGCGGCATCAGCCCGGCCGATGTCGATGCCGTGGCGGACGCGATTCGCGACTCCAGCGTGTTCGTGACGCAGCTCGAGCAGCCGGTCGATGCGGCGCGGCGGGGGCTCGAGATCGCGCGTGCTGCAGGCAGCATCACGGTGTTCAATCCGGCGCCTGCGATCAAGTTCGACGATAGCCTGTTTGCGCTGTGCGATTATGTCGTGCCCAACGAGACCGAAGCTGAAGGGTTGACCGGCATCGCGGTCAGCGATCTCGCCGGCGCCCGCCGCGCCGGTGATGCCTTGCTGGCGAAAGGCGCCGGCACGGCGCTGATCACGCTCGGCGAGCGGGGTGCGCTGTTCCATGCGCGGGACCGCTCGCTGCACGTGCCGCCGTTTGCCGCCGGCAAGGTGATCGAGACTACTGGTGCCGGCGATGCCTTCGTCGGCGGCTTCGCGGCGGCGCTCGCGGACGGTGTCGATCCACTCCAGGCTGCGCGGTTCGGTTCGGCCACGGCCGGAATATCGGTCACGCGTCCCGGGACCGCGCCCGCAATGCCGCAGCGTGCCGAGATCGAAGCACTGCTGAAGGGGTGATCCTGCGATGATGCGGAATGATCCGATCAAGCATGTCTTCATCTGGCCGGCGGTGCTCGTCGTGCTGGCGATCTCGATCTTTCCGCTGATCTATTCGCTCACCACGAGCTTCCTCAGCTATCGCCTGATTCCGCCGATCCCGCCGCGCGTGGTCTGGCTCGGCAATTATGCGACGCTGTTGCAGGAGCCGCGGTTCTGGAGTGCGCTCTTCACGACGACGCTGATCGCCTTCATCGCGGTCGGCTTGCAATACGCGATCGGTTTCGGCGTCGCGCTGGCGCTGAACGCGCGGGTGCCGGGCGAGCGGCTGTTTCGCGTCGCCTTGCTGCTGCCGATGCTGCTGGCGCCGGTAGCGGTCGCGCTGGTGGCGCGCATGATGTTCAACCCGACCATGGGACCGCTCAACCAGTTCCTGTCGAAGTTCGGTCTGGTCAATCTGCCTTTCCTCACCAACGGACATTGGGCGCTCGCCTGCATCATCGCGGTCGAGGTCTGGCAATGGACGCCGTTCGTCATCCTGATGATGCTGGCCGGCCTGCAGACGCTTCCCGAAGATGTCTACGAGGCCGCCGAGCTGGAGAATGCCAGCGCCTGGCAGCAGTTCTGGGGGATCACCTTTCCGATGATGCTGCCGATCTCCGCCGCGGTGGTCTTCATCCGCCTGATCGAGAGCTACAAGATCATGGATACGGTGTTCGTGATGACGGGCGGCGGGCCGGGCGTCGACACCGAGACGCTGACGCTGTTCGCCTATCAGGAAGGCTTCAAGAAGTTCAATCTCGGCTACACCTCGGCGCTCAGCTTCCTGTTCCTGATCGCGATCACGATCATCGGCGTCACCTATCTGGCGCTGCTGCGGCCGCATCTGGAGAAGCGCCGATGAGCGGACAGGGCTTGACCGGACTGTCGCAATGGAGTCGCCGGCTGGTCGCGGTCGGCGTTCTCGCCTGGTGCCTGATCACGGTGTTTCCGCTCTATTGGGTGGTCGTGACCGCGTTCAAGACGCCGCCGGGCGTCGTCGGCGGGCCGACCTATCTGCCGTTCATCGACTTCACGCCGACCCTGCAGCCTTTCATCGATCTCTATCAGGGAATCCGCGGCGAGTTCTTCCGCACCTTCCTGAACTCGACCATCGTCGGCCTGTCCGCGGCGGCGATCGCCACCGCGATCGGCGCGATGGCGGCCTATGCGCTGGTGCGGTTCGAATTCAAGGTAAGGCTTGGCGCGGGCCTCGTGTTCTTCCTGCTCGCGCTCGGCTTCTATCTGCTGTTCAACGCGACGTTCGGATTGACCCGTCCGCAAGCATTGTTGCTCGCCTTTCCGATCGCGCTGATCGCAGCCGTCGTCGCCAATCGCCTGCCGCTGCCCGGGCCGATTCTCGGCAATGAGGACATCCTGTTCTGGTTCGTCAGCCAGCGCATGTTTCCGCCGATCGTCACGGCCTTCGCGCTGTATCTGCTCTACAGCGAGATCGGCCGGCTGGGTTTCCAGCTCATCGACAGCTATGTCGGCCTGACGCTATGCTACGTCGCCTTCTCGCTGCCAATCGTGGTCTGGCTGATGCGCGACTTCTTCGAGGCGATCCCGATCGAGGTCGAGGAAGCCGCGATGGTCGACAACGTGCCAAGCTGGCGCATCTTCATCGGCATCGTGGTGCCGATGTCGATGAACGGGCTGCTGGCGACGTTCATGATCACGCTGGCCTTCGTCTGGAACGAGTTTCTGTTCGCGCTGTTCCTGACCAATTCCAGATGGCAGACGCTGCCCATCCTGGTGGCGGGACAGAACAGCCAGCGCGGCGACGAATGGTGGGCGATCTCAGCCGCGGCGCTCGTCGCCATCGTTCCCATGATGATCATGGCGGGCCTGCTCAGCCGGATGATGCGGTCGGGCCTGCTGCTCGGGGCCATCAAATAGCAAAAACTTTGTAGGGAGGACTAGACGATGTTGCGACGGACGTTCCTGATGCTGACCACCTCGCTCGCGATGGCCTGCGCCGCGGGCCAGGCGAACGCTGCCTGTAGTCCGGATTATACCGGCGTCACCCTGACGGTGGCGTCGCAGACCGGACCGTATATTGCGTCCGCGCTCAAGCTCGGCGCGGACGAATGGGCCAAGAAGACCTGCGGCAAGGTCAATGTCGTCGAGTTTCCCTGGTCCGAGCTCTATCCGAAGATCGCGACATCGCTGACGGCGTCGGACGCGACGTTCGACCTCGTCAGCTTCGCGCCGGCCTGGCTGCCGGACTTCGTGCCGTATCTGAGCGAGATGCCGAAAGAGATGCAGTCCGGCAAGGACTGGGACGATATCGAGCCGGCCTATCGCGAGCGCCTGATGGTGTGGGAGGGCAAGATCTACTCGCAATCGATGGACGGCGACGTCCACACCTATACGTACCGCACCGACCTGTTCAGCGATCCCAAGGAGAAGGACGCCTTCAAGGCGAAGTACGGCTACGACCTCGCGCCGCCGAAGACCTGGAAGCAGTATCTCGACATTGCGGAGTTCTTCCAGCGGCCCGACAAGGGGCTGTGGGGCACGGCGGAAGCGTTCCGTCGCGGCGGCCAGCAGTTCTGGTTCTTCTTCAGCCACGCTGCGGCCTACGCCAACAATCCGAACTATCCGGGCGCGATGTTCTTCGACCCCGAGACCATGGACGCGCAGATCAACAATCCGGGCTGGGTGAAAGGGCTCGAGGAATACATCCGCGCCTCGAAGCTCGGACCGCCTAACGCGCTGAACTTCTCGTTCGGCGAGGTGAACGCGGCGGTCGCCGGTGGTCAGGTGGCGGAATCGATCGGCTGGGGCGACACCGGCGTCATCGCCGCCGACCCGAAGCAGTCGAAGATCTCGGGCAAGGTCGGCTCGGCGATGCTGCCCGGCTCGGACGAGATCTGGAACGCCAAGACCAAGAAGTGGGATAAATTCCCGAGCGTCATTCCGGGCCCGTTCATGGCGTTCGGCGGCTGGCAGATCGCGGTGCCGAAGGCCGGCAAGAACCAGAAGGCGGCGTGGGACTTCGTCAAGACGCTGACCAGCCCCGAAGTTTCGGGCCAGGCGGCGATCACCGGCGGCAGCGGCGTCAATCCCTATCGCAAATCGCACACCGCCAATCTGCAACTGTGGAGCAAGATCTTCTCGCCGGAAGAGGCCAAGGAATATCTCGGCGCGCAATCGGACTCCATCAATGCCAAGAACGTCGCGCTCGACATGCGTCTGCCCGGTTATTTCTCCTACACCGAGGTGGTGGAGATCGAGCTCGGCAAGGCGCTGGCCGGCCAGACCACGCCACAGGCGGCGCTCGACGCGATGGCGAAGGAGTGGAATCGTCTGACCGACGAGTTCGGCCGGGCCAAGCAGCTCGCGGCCTATCGCGCGGCGATGGGCTTGCCGCCGAAGAACTAGCTCTCAACCGAGACATCCCGGATGATGCGCGCGTGTCATCCGGGATTTTGACTAGCCGTCGACGCAGGGGCGGAAAAGGATTCCATGGCGCACGTCGAGATCGAGAACGTCAGCAAGGCATACGGGCCCTACAAGATCATCGAAGGGCTCGACCTCAAGGTGGCCGACGAGGAGTTTGTCGTGCTGGTCGGCCCGTCCGGCTGCGGCAAGACCACGACGTTGCGCATGATTGCAGGGCTGGAGGCCGTCACCAGCGGAACCATCCGCATCGGCAACCGCGACGTGACGCAGTTGCGCCCGGGCTTGCGCAACTGCGCGATGGTGTTCCAGAACTACGCGCTCTATCCGCACATGACGGTCGCCGAGAACATCGGCTATGGCATGAAGGTGCGGGGCGAGCAGCGCACCAGCATCGACAAGGCCGTGAGCGACGTGGCGCGCGTCCTTGACCTCGAGCAGTACCTGCAGCGCCGGCCGAAGCAGCTTTCCGGCGGACAGCGCCAGCGCGTCGCGATCGGCCGCGCCATCGTGCGCAGCCCGGATGTGTTCCTGTTCGACGAGCCATTGTCCAATCTCGACGCCAAGTTGCGCATCGAGATGCGGACCGAGATCAAGGCGCTGCACCGCCGTCTCGCCAAGACGATCGTCTATGTGACGCACGACCAGGTCGAAGCCATGACGATGGCCGACCGCGTCGTGGTGATGAACAAGGGCCGGATCGAGCAGGCCGCCGATCCGATCACGATCTACGAGAAGCCCAGCAATCTCTTCGTCGCGGGTTTCATGGGCGCGCCCAGCATGAACTTCATCCATGGCGAGATCACAGCCCGCGACGGCGTGCTCACCTTCACCGAGCCGTCGGGCACGGCGTTGCGCGTGCCGAAGTCGCGGGAGGCTGCCTATGCAGGCAGCGTCGGCAAGCCCGTGGTGCTCGGCGTGCGGCCCGATCATGTGTTGCGCGAAGGCGCGCCGGCGGGCTCTTCCGTCCGCATGCTTGTGAAGGACGTGGAGCCGCTCGGGCCGCATACGCTCGTGATCGGGACCGTCGGCGCATTTGCGTTCACGGCGCAAATGCCGGTCGGCGTCGCCGCCGAGCCGGATCAATTCATCGACGTCGCGCTCGACCTCGAGCGTACCCATCTGTTCGACAAGGCGTCAGGGATGGCGATTGGCTGATCTGCCGGAGTGCTCGACAACCGCCCGCTTAGCCGCAGAACCCCCGGGCTCGCCGCACCGTGTCGGACGGATAAAGGCCGAATGCGGAGCGGTACACCGCGGCAAACCGGCCCATATGCGTAAAGCCCCACTTCAGCGCAACTTCGCTGACCGGAAGCAGATTCTCGGGTCGTGACAGCTCATCGTGGATCGCCTCGAGCCGAACTTGTCGCAAATAGGCGACCGGCGTCGTGCCGTGAATTTTGCGGAAGCCCAATTGCAGCAGCCGGCTGCTGACGCCGACCGTCGCGGCAATGTCCGATATCGTCAGCGGCAGGTGGGGATTGGCCCGCATATAGTCGACAGCCCGCCTGATGTAGCGCGGCGGCGCATCCAGCGGGTGGCGGTTCAACCGGTCGCTCAGCCGATGCGGGACGTTCTCAAGGATGAGCTGGATCGTGGCCTCGGACAGCAGCGCGCTGGCTTTTGGAGAGCGCGCCAGGGTGCCGTCATACAGACCGGTCGCGCTGGTGCGAACGAGTTGAAGCAGCGTCTGCCCGGCTCCGGTCGACAAGCCCACGATGGGCGTCAAATTGAGATCTTCGAGCGCAGCACTTCCGAATGTCGCGGACAGCACCTTCGAAACGATGTCCGTATGCAAGGTAAGCGTTACGCTTGAATATCGTCCATCGACCGCTTCGACGCGCTGCGCCTGCATCGTCGGGAGGGGGACGATGGCAATCTCGGACGGGGTTCGCTCGACGTTCTTCCCCGCAATGAGCGTCTCGGCCTTACCGGCATTCAGCAGGCCTATTGCGAGTTCTCCAGCAGAGTCCTCATATGCGTAGCGCCAATCCCAGCCTGCAGAGAGGTCCGCCCGTACGACGTCAATCTCCGCGCCAATTGCAATATCCGCGTGCCAACGAAACGATTGGTCGGGCTGCAGCGGGGAGTGGGCGCTGATCCCGTGCGGTCTGAGCATTTCAAGGAGTTCTTCAAACGAAGAGCCCGATCGTGTGGGAGGTGCAGCGAGTACGTCTTCGACCATCAAATCCTAACCAATTGCTGTGCGCGAAGTGACCCGATCCATCTGACCGGGGGGTAGCCATCCATTGAGACGTCTGCCACACGCACAAACCGCACGGTCACCCTAACACAGCCTTGGGGAAATCAGGTCGCGTTCTCTTTTTCTTCTCGCTCGATATCCAATTACCGAACACGATATCCAGATCGCGAAATCGAGCAGCGAAAGGTAAGATTTGATCCAATTCGCCGCCTAGATTGACTGCTGTGCAGCGCCGACCGTCGCCTCGGAGCGTCTCCGTTGAGGTCACACCTATCGCGGTACTGGCGTTTCAGAATACCAGCGAGCGTGGCCGCGCACGCAACCGTTCATGCTAGCCAAAATCCGAATGTATCCATCCAGAATGCGATGGCGTCCATGGACTCATAGCCCATTTGGCCTAAATGCTCCGGGCCTACTCAAACGGGTTATGAAAGCATGCTTACAAGGATAACTTGCGTATTCGCGCTCACGGTTCTTTCGTCGATACCTGCGCTGGCCGATGGTTGCGCAGATCACGTCCAGAGCACCGGCGTTCCGATGGTCACGGGTATGACGCACAAGACCTGGATGATCTTCCCATCGGTCAATCCCGCTGCTGCTCTCGACAAGGTGTCCCGCGCCGTCCTGGCCGAGGGCTTTGTCGGTGTGAACGTGGACAAGAAACTCGGCACGCTGACCGTTCAGCAGGAGACCACCGGATCCGGCCGGCCGCAAACATTGCAGGTCGTCGTCCGCAAGGACGGCAAGGGCAGCCGCGTCGATGCGACCTTCATCTTGCCGCCGGGACAGCTGGCTCCGGGTGTCGGCGATAACCTCTGCCGCGTCGTGAACGCAGCCGGCCAATGAACTCCGCCCATCCGTGAAGCAGGCTGACGCGCGAATTGTAACCGGCCGCGCGTGTCCGGGTGTCGTCCGGTCCAGGACCAGACGAGCCCATCCATGTTGAGGGAATCAGGACGCAGGTGCCGGCCTGCGCCCACAGCAATGAAGCAGGAGATATGATGCGTAGGGCTCGCTTTCTGAAAGTTGTTTTGACGGCCACCACCGGCGTTATGATGTTTTCCGTCTCCGCGATCTCGGCTCCGCTGCAGCATGGTGCGGGTGTTGCCGCCGCAGCGCCGGCCGTGACCGAGAAGGTCTGGTGCCGCTACGGGAACTGCGATGGTGGCGCCGCCGTCGGCGGACTGGTCGGCGGCCTCATCGGCGGCGTCATCGCAGCCGGCGCGGCCAACGCGGCTGCGCAGCAGGAAGCTGCCGCCGCCCAGCAGCACGCGACGTCCTGCGCCCAGCGCTATCGCTCGTACGATCCGGCGTCGAATACCTTCCAGGCCAAGGACGGCCGGCGCTATCCTTGCCAGTAAGCGGTTGAGATGCCGCCGCGCTTGCTCCGGCGTGTGAGCCGGAGCAGGCGTTCGAACGCCCGACAGAACGGACCTCTGCCCGCGAATCGAGCAAGATATTTGGCTGAATCGGTTCCCGCCCGGCGTCCGGATGCGCGGATCGAGGGGGCTTGACCGGAAATCGCGGGGCAGGCCGCTGACAGCCGCTTCTGACGCGATTGCTTTCTATGTTATCACCTGATCCGTCGAAACTGCGTTCGTGCATGACCTGCCGAACCTACGAGCCTGGATCTTGATGATGTTGTCGCTTCCCAAGACAAAGATACGCGTGCTGCTGCTGGAGGGCGTGAACGATTCCGCGGTCCGGATGTTCGAGGCGAACGGCTATACCGAGCTGCAACGTCTGCCCAAGGCGCTGGGACCGAAAGAACTCAAGCAAGCGCTGTCGGGCATCCATATGCTGGGAATTCGGTCGCGGACCCAGTTGACCGCGGACATCCTGGAGGCTGCCGACCGGCTGCTGGTCGTCGGCTGCTTTTCGGTCGGCACCAATCAGGTCGATCTCGACGCCGCGCGAAAGCTCGGAATCCCGGTCTTCAATGCACCATATTCCAACACCCGCAGCGTGGCGGAGCTGACCATCGCCGAGATCGTCATGCTATTCCGCCGGATCTTTCCGCGCTCGGTCTCCGCACACGGCGGCGGCTGGGACAAGTCCGCCGAAGGCAGCCGCGAGGTGCGCGGCAAGACGCTCGGCATCGTCGGCTACGGCAATATCGGCTCCCAGCTGTCGAACCTCGCGGAAGCCATGGGCATGCGCGTGATCTATTTCGATCACACCGACAAGCTGCGTCACGGCAATACGGAGCCGGTCGACTCGCTCGACGAGCTGCTCTCGGCCAGCGACGTCGTGTCGCTGCACGTGCCGGAGACGCCGGCTACCGCCAACATGATTGGCGCGGCCCAGCTTCGGTTGATGAAGCCCGAAGCCTATCTGATCAACAACTCACGCGGCACGGTGGTCGATCTCGACGCGCTGGCGAGCGCATTGCGTGAGAACCGCCTGGCGGGTGCCGCGGTCGACGTGTTTCCGGTCGAACCGGTCTCGAACGAGGCGCGCTTCGTCTCGCCGCTGCAGGGGCTCCCCAACGTCATCCTGACGCCGCATGTCGGCGGCTCGACGGAAGAAGCGCAGGATCGTATCGGCGGCGAAGTGGCGCGCAAGCTGATCGATTATTCCGACGTCGGATCGACCTTCGGCGCGGTCAATTTCCCGCAGGTGCAATTGCCGGCGCGACCGACCGGCACCCGGTTCATCCATGTTCACCGCAACGTTCCCGGCGTCATGCGTCAGGTCAACGACGCACTCTCCCGGCACGGGATCAACATCCTGGCGCAATATCTGCAGACCGATCCGGAAGTCGGCTATGTCGTGCTCGAGACCGACGTGGTCGGCGGCGAAGGCGAGGCGCTCCTGGCCGACCTGAAAGACATTGACGGCACCATCCGCGCGCGGGTGCTGTATGACCAGAACCGGCCGCAGGGGTGATCGACCGCATCAGTCGGCCGAGAAGCCGAACGGCACGCTCGAGGTTCTGAAATCATCGGGAAGAATCTCGCGTCCGATCGGGGGAGCCGATCGCGCCGCGCATCGCGGGCGATGACAAACCCGGCAGGCGACGCCGATCGGGGTCGGCTCATCGGCGTTCGGCCCCTGTCCGTCGCGCGTGTAGATGAGCTGCCCCGCGTGCTCGGCCGCGCAGCCGATCGCGATCGCCCGCTCGACACGGATGGCGCCGAACGCGCCGCCGCCGGCGGTCACGGTGCGGGCGATCGAGAAGAACCGCTGTCCGTCGGGCAATTCCAGCCATTGCGTGACGATCTGGCGCGGCGTCTTGAAGATATCGTGGACCGACCACAGCGGACATGCGCCGCCGTGCTTCGCAAACGGGAAGCCGGCGCCGTCGAGCAGCTTAGAGATGTTGCCGGCCGGATCGACCCGGATCAGGAAGAACGGCACCTTCTCGAGGCCCGGCCGCTGCAACGTCGTGACCCGATGCGCGGTCTGCTCGAAGCTGGTGCCGAATTGCCGCGCCAGCGCCTCGAGATCGTATCGCCGCGTCTCGACCGCTTTCGCAAACACGGAATACGGCATGATGAGCGCGGCTGCGGCATAGGCCGCAAGCGCGCGGCGGGCCAGCAGCTCGGCGCTCTTGCTGCTGAACTTGCCGTCTTCCACCGCCGCGCTGATCTCGCCTTCCAGTTCCAGATAGGCGAGTTGCTTGGCGAGCTGAAAATTGAGCCCTGCTGTATCGAGCGAGTCCTCGAGCAGCAACTGCCTGCGATGCATATCCAGTCGCCTGACCGAACCGAGCATGACATTGGGCGGCAGATAGCGGACCTGGAGCTTGTGACGTTCGCGAAGCCGCTCGATGAATCCGGCCGGTCCGGCCGGTTCGTGGACGAGACGCTCGGCGGCATCGTCGAGGTTGGCGAAATTGTTGCGGCGCGCGGCGAGAAATCGCCTGACTTCCGCGACGGGATCGTTGGCGTCGAAGTTCTCGCCCGGCAGCAAGGCGGCACCCGCCAGGTCCGGCGCGCGCCGCTCCGCGAGCGCCAGCTGCTCTTCACGATAGGCCGTATAGAGGCGCAGGAACGCCTCGGTCATTCCGGGATAGCTGACCGCGAGGTCGCTGACTTCGAGCGTGGGGATATCGATGTCGGCAAACATCGGCTCCTTCAAGACGGACTGCATGCGGGCGGTGTGGTCCGCACCGCCGTCGCCGGCGAGATCTGCCAGATCGATCTTGTAGGTGCGGGCCAGCCGAAGCAGCATATCCGCCGTCACCGGCCGCTGGTTGCGTTCCAGCAGGGCGACATAGGGAGCCGAGATTTCGAGATCGGCGGCCATGTCCGCCTGGGTCAGCCCGAGGTCGCGCCGCAGCCGCCGCAGTCGCGGGCCCATGAAAACGGAACGGGCGCTTGAGGTTACCATTGCCTCATCCAATCCTTGTAAGATTCTTACAACAATACAACGGTTTCTTGTAAGTTATGACAAGTTTTCCGCGCCAGGTCTAGCTCCCAACGCCGCCAGGCGTCACAAACGATGCAGTTATTTCGTCACCGAAGGGATCACGGACATGAACTTCCAACCGCGCGGGATCAGCGACCGGGCCATCCAGGGACCGGCTTCGTATCAGAGCGAGATTGAGGCGGCCGAAGCGCTGCTCAAGACCAAGGACACCTGGAATGGCGTCACCGCCGAAGCCGTGGCGCGCATGCGCCTGCAGAACCGCTTCAAGACCGGTCTGGATGTCGCCCGCTACACGGCTGCGCTGATGCGCGCCGACATGGCCGCCTATGACGCCGACAGCACCAAGTACACCCAGTCGCTCGGCTGCTGGCACGGCTTTATTGCCCAGCAGAAGCTGATCTCGATCAAGAAGCACTTCGGCAATACCGACCGCCGTTACCTCTATCTCTCCGGCTGGATGATTGCAGCGCTGCGCTCCGAATTCGGACCGCTGCCCGACCAGTCGATGCACGAGAAGACCTCGGTGCCGGCGCTGATCGAAGAGCTCTACACCTTCCTGCGTCAGGCGGATTCCCGCGAGCTCAACGACATCTTCCGTGCGCTCGACGCGGCGCGCAAGGAAGGCGACAAGGCCAAGGAAAAGGCGCTGATCGAGAAGATCGACAACTTCCAGACTCACGTCGTGCCCGTCATCGCCGACATCGACGCCGGCTTCGGCAACGCGGAAGCGACCTATCTGCTCGCCAAGAAGATGATCGAGGCGGGTGCCTGCGCGCTGCAGATCGAGAACCAGGTCTCCGACGAGAAGCAGTGCGGTCACCAGGACGGCAAGGTCACCGTGCCGCACGAGGTGTTCATCGCGAAGATCCGCGCCTGCCGCCATGCGTTCCTCGAGCTTGGCGTCGAAGACGGCATCATCGTGACCCGTACCGACTCGCTCGGCGCCGGCCTGACCCAGCAGATCGCCGTCAGCCACAAGCCCGGCGACCTCGGCGACCAGTACAACAGCTTCCTCGATTGCGAGGAAGTGACGGCCGCCAATGCGCGCAACGGCGACGTCATCATCAACCAGAACGGCAAGATGATGCGTCCGAAGCGGCTGCCCAGCAACCTCTACCAGTTCCGTCCCGGCACGGGTGCGGACCGCTGCGTGCTCGACTGCATCACCTCGCTGCAGAATGGCGCGGACCTGTTGTGGATCGAGACCGAGAAGCCGCATATCGAGCAGATCGCTTCGATGGTCGACCGCATCCGCAAGGTCATTCCGAACGCCAAGCTGGCCTACAACAACTCGCCGTCGTTCAACTGGACCCTCAACTTCCGTTGGCAGGTCTACGACGCGATGAAGGAAGCCGGCCAGGACGTCAGCAAGTACAACCGCGCCGAGCTGATGAAGGCGGAGTACGACGACACCCCGCTGGCGAAGGAAGCCGACGAGCGCATCCGCACCTTCCAGGCGGATTCGGCCAAGCGCGCCGGCATCTTCCACCATCTGATCACGCTGCCGACCTATCACACGGCGGCGCTGTCGACCGACAATCTCGCGAGGGAGTATTTCGGCGAGCAGGGCATGCTCGGATACGTCAAGAACGTGCAGCGCGCGGAGATCCGTCAGGGCATCGCCTGCGTCAAGCATCAGAACATGGCGGGCTCCGACATCGGCGACGATCACAAGGAGTACTTCGCCGGTGAGGCTGCCCTGAAGGCAGGCGGCGCCCACAACACGATGAACCAGTTCGGCTAACAGCTCGAACGGATCATTCCGAATAACGGCCGGACAGGCGGGATTGCGATGCAGTCCCGCCTGTTCGCCGTTGGTGGGGTCGACCACGGCGAGGCGGTCGAAATCACCCCCAATGTTTTGCAAAATCGTTTAGTCTGTGTCCGTGGCAGCATTCACCACTGTCGTCCCTGCGAAAGCAGGGACCCATACTCCGCAGCGGTTGTTGTGATCGGGACTCGTCGTTCCGTCATCGCGCAACGATCGGCATCTGTGGTTATGGGTCCCTGCTTTCGCAGGGACGACAGCAAATGTCTTTCCACGATCTATGAGTCACGGCATTCGCCTTCTCGCGACATGAGGTTCATTCACCCGGAACGAGGTGAGCAACCGGCGGCCGCGCGACGCGCCGGTGCCGGCGGCGGGACAGATAGAGCAGCAGGCCGGTCACGGCGAACAGCGGCATCATGGCCGCGGCCAGCATGAACGCGAGCTTGCCGGGCCATCCCAGGATGGCGCCGCGGTGGATGTCGAGCACGCCGGCAAGGACGCGCTCGCCAACCGTCTTGTCCGCGTAGCGATCCGACGAGATGACGCGCCCGGTGATGGCATCGATGCGGAATTCGTCACGCACGCTCTCGAGCGTCGAATCCCGCGACCACGACCGCACGCGCGCCGCAGTGCCCGTGCCGGCCGGCAAGGTCAGAAGTGCCCTTCCGTAATCGTTGTTCTCCTGTTGCAGGAACGCTGACCAGACGTGATCGAACACGAGCGGCTTTGCCTCGGCCTTCGCTTCCGCCCTTGCTTCACTGTTGTTCTCGGCAGCCGCCGCGCCGCGCGGTGGTTTCGGCTGCATCGCCGCTGCCGTGGCCTGCGGCCGAGCCAGCAGCCAGTTGGCGCCGGCCTTGTACCATTCGAACGAATACCACAGGCCGGTCAGCGTCATCACCAGATAGACCGGCAGCACCCAGGTGCCGATCACCGCATGCAGCGAGCGGTGCAGGCCGCGCCCGCGCAGTCCGAGATTTGGCTTCAGCCACATCTTCACGCTGCGCGCGCGATGCGGCCAGCGCAGCACGAGGCCGGTGATCAGCATCACGATCAGGCAGATCGCGGCAGTGCCGGTGATCTTGCGGCCCATGCCATTGCCGTCACCCGGCAGCAGCAGCCAGCGATGCAGCTTGCGTACGGTCGCGAAGAAGTCCTCGCCGCGCGGCGAGCCGAGCACGTGTCCGTCGTAGGGATCGACATAAACCGAGGACGGCCGCGCGCCGCCTTCGCTGCGGGCGAAGCGGATGCGTACGGCCGCCGACGGGTCGCTCGCCATCGTCACGGCCGAGGCCCGGCCGAAATCGCCGGCCGACTGGAGACGTGCGATGAGCTCATCCGGAGTTAGCCGCCGCGTCGCACTGGCGTCGATGCGCATGATGTGGCTGTTCAGGCTGGCCTCGATCTCGTCCTCGAAAGCCATCGTCGCGCCGGTGAGGCCGACCACGGCCCAGAGCAGCGCCAGCGCAAGGCCGGCGATGGAATGGACCTGCAACAGCGCGGCCTTGATCGGGCGTCGGACGTCACTCATCGAATCCGGCCTTTCGGATCAGGGCGATTGCGGCCGCCTGGTGCGCGGCAATCTCGTCGACGGGCAGCGCATCGGGGGGGAAACGATCCGAGTCCCTCGACGATTGGGAGCCGCTTTGCGGTCGCAAGTACGGGATATTCCAGCTCGGCGGCGGCAAAGATCGTCTGGGCGTCCGGAGTGACGAGGAATTCGAGGAAGGCGCGTGCGGCGGCCGGATGCGGTGCGTGCCGGGCAATTGCCGCGCCGGTTAGATTGACGTGGCTGCCGCCGCCCGCGAACGCAGTCGGCACGGCTTTCACGGCATCCGCCCATCCGCGCCAATCATTGCCTTCGCGGCCGTCGCGGAGCTGCGCGAGCGCAACCGTATTGCCGATCCCGATCTCGCAGCGTCCTTCCGCAATCTCGCGGACCACATCGTTGTCCTTGCCGGTCGGCTTGCGGGCGAGATTGGCCTTCAGTCCGGCGAGCCAGCTCTCCGTCGCATCCGGCCCATGGTGCGCAAGATAGGCCGCGATCAGCGCGACATTGTTCTGGTGCGTGGCCGGTCGCATGCACAGCTTGTCGCGCCATTTGGGGTCGGCGAGTTCCTCATAGTCGATCGCGGCGAGGGAGCTGTCGTTGCGTGTGAAGGCCACTCGCGGACGGACGGCGAGCGCGATCCACTGGCCGCCGCCACCGCGCAAGTTCGCCGGCACCGCCTGGTCAAGCACTGAAGATGCAAGCGGCTGCGTCAGCCCGCGCGTGACAAGCTGCGTCGTCTTGTCGAGGCCGATGGTGAGGAGAACGTCCGCGGGCGAATCGTTGCCCTCCGACGTCAGGCGTTTGACCAGGCTGTCCTCGACAAAGACGGTCCTGACCTTGGTGCCGGTCGTTGTGGTGAACGCCGCGATCACGGGTTCGACCAGATTGGCTTCGCGGGTCGAGTAAAGTGTGAGCTCGTCAGCGCACACCGCAGTGCAGGCGAAAGCGGTCGCGGCCACGGCGGCGAGCACTCCGATCGCTATCCGCGCCGCGCCCATGCTAGAATTTCACCGTCGCCGAGAGCGAGAAGCGCCGCGCATCGCCCATCGCCACCGTCAGGATGTTGTTGGCGGATGGATAGTAGACGGTGTCGAACAGGTTCTTGACGTTGAACTGGTAGATCACCGGGAACGTCTGGACCTTGGTCTCGCAGGTCGCAAACACATCTGCGACGGTGTAGGCCGGCAGCACGAAGCTGTTCGCGGCGTCGCCGGGCCGGTCGCCGACATAGTGCGCGCCGCCGCCGAGACGCAGCCGGCCGGGCAGGGTGGTGCCGAAGTCATAGACCAGATAGAGCGAGGCGGTGTTGAGCGCGACGTTCTGCAAGGCGTTGCCGGCGAGCGTCGGATCCTCGGTGACGCGTGCATCGGTGTAGCCATAACTGCCGATCATGCTCCAGCTGTCAGTCAGCCTGCCGGTGACGTCGAGCTCGACGCCGCGCGAGCGAACCTTGCCTGCGGTGCGGTACTCGACGATGGCGGTCGCAGGATTGAGCTGCGAAACCAGCACGTTCTTCTTCTCGATGTCGTAGAGCGCAAGCGTGCCGGAGATCCGCTTGTTGAAGTCGAACTTGACGCCGGTCTCCCACTGGGTGCCCTCTTCGGGCGCGATGTTGGAGCCGATCACGACGCCGCCGGTGAGCGGCGCGATGGTCGAGGTCGGCTTCAGCGACTGCGTGTAGCTCGCATAGAGCGAGACCTGGTCGGTGAGCTTAAGGATGGCGCCGCCAAGCGGCAGCGCCTTGTCCGCCGACACATTGGTGTTGGTGATGAAGGGCCGGCCCCTGCCGGCGATCTGGTCGTAATCCATGTAGCGCACGCCGCCGACCAGCGCGAAGCGCTCAGTCAGATGCAGCGTGTCCTGGAAGAACAGCGACCACTGGCCGAGCTTGTCGGTCTGGGCGCTGTCGCTGGCCGATACCGTGGCGCCCGGCGTGATCAGCCCATAGACCGGATTGTAGAAGTTGAAGCTTGGCGTCGCCTGCCGGATCAGATTGTCGCGGTAGATCGTGCGGTACTGGCCGTCGCCGCCGAACAGCACCTCGTTGCGGAACCCGCCGAGCCAGACATTGCCCTGCAGATAGGAGGTGCCGTAGCTCGAATTGCTGAGCGAGCCCTGCGTGCCGTCATTGCTGCGGGTCTCGACGCCGGTCTTGCTGTTGATGCCGGTGATGCGGAGCTGGTTGGCGCTGAATGTCTCGGTGTTGTAGCTGTAGGCCGCGAACAGCTTCCAGTCCTGGTTCAGTCGGTGCTGGACCGAGGCCTGCATCAGGTCGGAGGTTCCCCACATGTTGTTGAAGGGCTCGTCGAGCCGGCGTGTCGCGAGGATCGCGAGCGGTGCCTTGGTCACGGCATCGAACGCGGTGCCGCGGTCGAACGGCGCAATGAATTCGCGGTGCTCATAGTTGAGCTGGACGGTGGTGTTGTCGCCGTACCAGGCCAGTGACGGCGCGACCAGCATCTCGCGATGGCGTCCGAAATTGCGCCAGTAGTCCTCGCTCACGCCATAGCCGATGAAACGATAGGCGAGGCCGCCATTGCCGATCGGGCCCGTGATGTCGATGGTGCCGTCGGCGCCGTTCTTGTTGTTGGCGTAGGTCGAGCCGAGCAGGGTCACCGAGCCGTGCTGGTAGAGCTCGGGGCGCTTGCTGATCGTGTTGACGATGCCGCCGGGATCCATGATGCCGTAGAGCAGCGAGGCCGGGCCCTTCAGCACCTCGACGCTCTCGACCGCGGCATTGAGGCTGCGGCCCTGCACCAGCGGCATGCCGTTGCGCATGATCGAGCCGTCGCGATTGTCGCCGAAGCCGCGGCGCATCACGGCATCCTGGGTTCCTGCCAGCGTGTTGCCCTGGGTGACGCCGCTGACATTGGCTAGCGCGTCGTCGAGATTGCGCGGCAGCTGATCCCTGAGCACCTGCTCCGGCACGACGTTGACCGTCTGCGAGGTGTCGAGCGGCGAGGCGCCGCTGCGCAAGGTGGTCGCGCTTGGCATCGCGCGATAGCCGAGCTTGGCTTCGTTCAGCGCGGCGGCGCTGGCTGCCGCGCGCTCCGATGCGGTCGGTGGCGTCGGCTGGGTATTTCGGCTGCGCTGCCGCGCCGTGGCCGCCGCCTGCGTTCGCTGCGCCGACCGCGCCGAATTGGCTGCAGGCTTGCGCTTCTGCGTCGGCTGTTCGACCGTGACCGGTGGCAACGGGACGCTCGATTGGGCGTTTGCCGGCGTTACTGCGGAGGAGACGTCGGCGAGCAGGAACGCTGCGCCGATCAGCAGGTGGGTGCGGCCCTTGTCGGCGGCAATTCGACGGTCGCCGACAACCCGGCGATCAGCATTCACAGGCACTCTTGGGCTTCCGATTCACGCGAACTCATGCACGCCGCGCCTCTAGCAGTCGGCGCGCGCGAAAAGAACCGGAGCAGACTTGAATCCCTCTAACCGGATTGGATTTGAATCGTTCTAAGACGCAGCGAGGCTCGCGCGTGTGCGCGAGCCTCGCACCCCATGACTTGATTGTTGCGTAAGCGCGTCAATTGGTCGCGCGATCCCGGAGGTCGCTATCCTGTCACGCCTCACGCGTAGAGTTCGCCGTACGTCGCGCGAAGTGTCTCACGACATCGCCAGGCTGACGGGCGCCGAGCCGACCACTCCGGTGCTCACGCCGTCGCGTGCCATCGATTCGATCTCGCCCCAGTTCTCGCGGAAGATGCGCGCCGCCTCGTTGGCGCTTTCCGCCTGGATCGTCAGACTGCACGCGCGTCTGGTGCCATTGCTGGCGAGCTGGAAGTAGAGAACATATCCAGACGATTCCGCACTCCGTGCGGCCAGCGGTGCCTGCTGCATGTAGGTTTTCCCCATAGTGTTCTTGTTGCGCCACCCGCGAACAGGATTTGACAGGGATGCGGCACATTCGTGATTCAAAGCGCGCAATCTGCGCGATTGTGCGTTTTTGTCTGGCGGTGTTGCCGGGATTCAACAGACGTTGGAACCAGCGCGGCGCATCGACAGCAACCCAGCCGCGATCACGGCGCGCGCTCAACTCTGTCGCGGCGTGGCTTACGCATCGCCGTCGGGATGCACCATCAGGGTTTCCTGGATTGACGTTGCGAGCATCGTTCCGTCGCGGTCATGGACGCGGGCGATCGACAGGCCGCGGCCGCCGTCGGCGCACGGGCTCTCGGTGTCGACATGCATCCAGGCGTCGGGCGAAAATGCGCGATGAAACCAGATGCAATGGTTGAGGCTCGACAGATAGAGCGGGGCGCGCGCCTGCAGGTCGCGGAGATGGCCGCCGACGCTGGAAAAGTTGAGCCACCAATCCGAGAGATAGGCGAACACCGCCGCTTGGGCGCGGGAACCCGTGGCGAGCGGCTGCCTGGATCTGATCCAGAAGCGCAGGCGCGGCTCTGCGGTCGTGGCCGAGAGCTGCCGCTCGATCTCGGGAACGCGAAAATCCATGCTGGGTTTGATCAGCGGCGAGTAGGGACCGAGCGGCCGCAACTGCGCCATCAGCGCGTCTGGGATCGCGGTCAGGTCAGGCAGGCCTTCCGGATCCTCCAATCGCGCGAACCGGGCGGCGTGCCGCGGACCCGGCTGCGGTGCGCAGAACGTGGCCTGCGCGCTCAGGACCGTTTGTTCGCCCTGCTGGCCTACGATATGGCGAGAGGAGAACCGTTTGCCGTCCTGGAGAATCTGCGCGTCAAACGTGATGCGCCGGGCAGGATCGGCGCCGCGCAGGAACAAGAGCTGCAGCATTGCCGCCGGGCGATCCTCGGGCGCACTCAGCGTCGCGGCCATCATGGCCTGGCCAAGGATCTGGCCGCCGTAAGAGCGCCCGTTGAGATTGCCGTCGCCGAAGCGGCTGCGATAGCGCAGCGGCGCGATGGTCTCGAGCGAGACCAACGCCTCGGCCGCCTGGTTGTCCCATGGATCGCACGCGGTTTCGTCACCGTCCGCGACGCGGATGCCTTGCCCGTCCATCACATCGCCGGGAATTTCTGCGGTCCCGGATAGCGCGGATAGCCGGCGGCGACGCCATATTCGCTGATGCCATATCCGGTCTCGTTGCCGCTTTCGAGCCGGACGACATGGTCCGACAGCGTGCGCGCGATGGCACGCGTCGCCGCATCGTCGAGGTTCCACACGTCGTGCGCGGCATGGTTCTCGCCGCGGTCGTCGCCATGGGTCCAGCCCTGCAACCCGCCATACATGCCGGCCTTGAGATAGAACCGGGTCGGCAATCCCAGCATCCTGACGCGGCGCGGCTCGCCGCGATCGAAGCTGAAGGTGAAGTCGGCCGCAGCGATGGTCTGCCCGTGCGGATCGTCGGCCCACTCGATTGTGTGTTCGACCGCGGTGACCTCGCGATGCGACACCGATCCGTCGGTCTCGCGGCGGAACTCGGTGCCCGACAGGTAATGCGGCTTGCCGGGCGTGCGCTCCTTGATGAAGATCGACAGCGCCGACGCCTCGAACTGGAACATCGACCAGGTCCAGAAGAAATTGCGATGCGTCGCAACCGGCGGCCGCGTCTCGTCGGTGCGCATCTCCGAGCGCAGGCCCCAGGAGCGGTCGCGCTGTCCCCACCATCGTTCCGGCTCGATGTCGTAGCGCTTGCCGTCGGCGTCGATCCAGCCGCGCCAGCGGCCGAATTGCGAGACACGGGCGAGATCCTCCTCGACGACGCCATTGCGCTCGCGGAAATTCTGCTTCTCCTGCGCTGCCGGAAAGCTCGCCTTGAATTCGAGCGCGAAGCTGATGCCCGACGGATTCTCGGCGAGCGAGACCCTGTGCAGGCTGTTGCCCTCGACGATCTCGATTCTGAGCCCGCCGACTTCCGTCTCCAGCGGACGCGTCCCGAGCCGCCGCGAGGCACGGAAATTGTGCTGGCAGCGGCCGATGGTGATGCCGGCAAAGCCGTCCATCACGTTGCGGTTCGGATAATAGCCGAGCCCGATATCGATCAGCAGCTCGCTGCCGTCGATCGGATGCGCGGTGTACCAGTAGCGCTCGGTGAACCTGATATCGCCGCCGCCTGCCTTGGCAAACGGCTGCGGTGTCTGATGGCCGATGAGATCGTCCTGGGCTGTCAGCATTGTTCTTGTCCTTGGTGTTTGAGCCGGTTCGGTTCGTCGGATGTGGTGCGGGATCAGTCCTTAGCCGTTCCTGCGCCCACGATGTCGCCGAACAGCACCCAGGTCCTGCCGTCGAAGCGTGCGAAGCGGCGTTCGGTGATCGCCGCGTAATCCTGCGGCGTGGTCTGGATGGTGATGCCCGGCAGCAGCATCGGCAGCTCGATGCCGCTGAGATTGGTGGCCTGTCTCAGCACGTTCTCGCGGGTGAGGTTGTCGCCGCAGCGCTGCAGGATGATCGCCCCGAGCTGTGCCGTGGTGTAGCCGGTCACCGCGATCACGTCGTTCGGGTCCATGCCCGGCATATATTTCGCGACGAAGGCGAGATAGTCGGCCATGCCCTTGTCGTTGGCCCAGGCCGGATCGTTCGGCGTCTTGTAGCTGGTCGTGGTCAGGATGCCGGTCGAGGCCTCGAGTCCGGCCGGCACCAGCACGCCGGCGATCGAATTCGCGGTCGAGCCGAGGAAGATCAGCGGCTTCCATCCGAGTTCGTGGATCTTGCGGATCGCCATCGAGGCGAACTTGTTCTGCGCGGCGATCAGGATGGTGTCGGCGCCCGATGCCTTCAGGTTCACGATCTGCGAGTCGATCGTCGGCTCGGTCGACTGATACATCGCCTCCTTGACGATCATCGTCTCGGCTTTCGCACCGAGCCCTTCCTTCAGGCCGAGCACAAAGTCCTTGCCGATGTCGTCGGCCTGCAGCAGCACGCCGATCCTGGCATCCGGCTTCTCGCGCAGGACGTAGCGCGCGATGATCCGGGACTCGTTGACGTAGGTCGGCGAGTAGGGCGTCGTCCAGGGAAACTGCTTCGGATCGTTCCAGCGCGTGCCGCCGCTCTGCACCAGCAGCTGCGGGACCCCGTTGCTGTTGAGATATTTCTGGATCGCCGCGTTGGTCGGGGTGCCGAACGGCGCCATGATCGCGAGCACCTTGTCGTTTTCGACCAGCGCGCGCGTCGCCTCGACGGTCTTCGGCGGGCTATAGCCGTCGTCGCGGGTCAGAAGGTTGATGTGGCGGCCGTTGATGCCACCCTTTTCGTTCAGCATCGCAAAATAGGCGAGCATGGTCTTCGGGAAGCTCGCATAGATCGACGCCGGCCCGCTGTAGGGCGCATTGGCGCCGAGCAAGATCTCGGTGTCGCTGACCCCCGGACCATAGGCCTTCTGGGCGTTCGCTGTTCCGAGCGCGCCGGTGAGCGCGAACGCCCACACTGCAAACGTGACGATTGGCTTCCGCATCTTCCCCTCCCATGACGGCCCTCTTTTGCGGGGCTCGTTGATCCCGACGACGGCCGCCTTCCAGGCTTTACCCGCCGCGCTCGCTATGCAATAATAGACCGTCTGTCCGGATTATCAACTGGAATCTCCGGGCGGCGTATCGGCATGCGCGCATGACGGAAATATCCGCAGGCGTACGCAGCGGCGTGACGGCGAGGAGGAAACATGAAGCTGACGCAGGCGCTCATCTCGGCTGTGCAGTTGCGCAAGGATTCACCGGGCACCATCCATGCCGGACGGTCGCGGAACTGGAAGGAGATCGGCCGCCGCGTCGCCTGTGCCGCGGGCGGGCTGCGGAGGCTCGGCATCGAGCCCGGCGATCGCGTCGCCATCCTGGCGCACAACAGCGACCTCTATATCGAGGCGCTCTACGCCATCGCCTGGGCCGGTGCGGTCGCAGTGCCGCTCAACACGCGCTGGGCGGTCGCCGAAAACGCCTATGCGATCGACGATTCCACACCAAAGCTGCTGCTGGTCGACCAGGCCTTTGCCGAGATTGGATCCGCGCTGCGCGGCGCGAAATCACTCACCGCGATGGTCTATCTGGATGAGGGAAAGGTTCCCGACGGCATGCAGGGCTATGACGAGCTGGTTGCGCACGCGCCGATCGAAGATGCATCCGGCGCCTACAACGATCTTGCCGGCATCTTCTACACCGGGGGCACCACCGGCTTCCCCAAGGGCGTGATGCTGTCACACGCCAACATCGTCTATGAATCGTTGGTCTGGATCTATGCGCTCCGATTCCGCGAGGACACCCGATACCTGCACTCGGCCGGCATGTTCCATCTGGCCGGCACCTCGCCGATGATCGCACTGACATTGGTCGGCGGCACGCATGTCACCATCCCGAAATTCGAGCCTGAACTGGCAATGAAGACGATCGCCGAGCACAAAGTGGATTACTGCCTGTTCGTGCCGACCATGCTCAACATGATGCTCAATCATCCGTCCTTCGGCACTTATGATCTGAGCAGCGTGAAGGATTGCGAATATGGCGCCTCTCCGATGCCGGATGCGCTGCTGGTCAAGCTGATGCGCGTGCTGCCGAGCTGGCGCTTCCATCAGGGCTACGGCATGACCGAGAGCGCGGCGCTGGCGACGATCCTGCCCTGGGAATACCATGCGCTCGAGGGGCCGCTGGCAGGCAAGCGCAAATCGGCGGGCCGGGCGGCGCCGGGCGTCGAGATCCGCATCGTCGATCCCGCGGGCAACGAGCTTCCGCGCGGCAGCGTCGGCGAGATCGCGATCCGCGGCGCCGGCGTGATGCTCGGCTACTGGCGCAAGCCCGAGGAGAGCGCGCGCGTGTTGCGCAATGGCTGGCTGCACACCGGCGACGGCGCCTGGATGGACGAGGACGGCTTTGTCTATATCGTCGACCGCCTGAAGGACATGATCGTCTCCGGCGGCGAGAACGTCTATTCCGGCGAGGTGGAGAACGCCATCTTCCAGCATGAGCAAGTCAAGGAATGCGCCGTGATCGCGGTTCCCGATCCGCAATGGGGCGAGGCGGTGCATGCCATCGTCGTGCCGAAGGACGGCGCGCGGCTCGATTCCGAGATGGTGATCGCGCATTGCCGCACGCTGATCGCTGGCTACAAATGCCCGCGCTCGGTCGACATCCGTCTTGAACCGCTGCCGCTCACCGGCTCCGGCAAGATCATGAAGTCGGCGCTGCGCGAAGAGAAGTGGCAGGGCTATACGAGGTCGGTCAATTGATGCCGGAGGCTGCGAAACGATCCGACGATGTGCCGGGTACTGCGCCGAACCTTGTTCGCCCGGCCGTGGTGAATGACGATGCGGTGCAGACTGCGCTCGCGCAACACATGTCGCGGATATCCGGGAGCCGGACGGAGATCAAATGCTTCGGCCGCAAATCGTCGGGCTTCTCCTGGATCACCTACGCCTTTGCGGCACGCTCCGCTCTCGGTGGGGACCGCAAGCTGATCCTGCGTGTCGGTCCGCCGAGCGGGCTGTTTGCGCCTTACTCCGTGCTGCCGCAGGTCCATGCGCTGCAAGCATTGGCCGGCAGCGGCGTTCCGGTTCCGGCACTGGTGTCGTCGGCGCAGGATGGCGCCGAGATCGGTCTTCCTTTCTTCATCTGCGAGCACATCGAGGGCGACGTTCCAGCGCCCTGGGCGGCGAGCGAGATCGATCCCGACCACAAGCGCGCGATCGCCCGGCAGTTCATCGAGATCCTCGCGTCACTGCATCGGATCGACCCGAGCGCAACGCCATTCGCATCGCTGCAGCAGGGCGGCGAACGTGCCGAAGTCAGCGCAATCGCCGGCTGGCGTGCCTCCCTCGCGCGTCCGACGGCGCGCTACTATCCGCTGCTCGATTGGGGCGGCCGCTGGCTGCACGACAATTGTCCGCAGCCGCCGTGCCGCACCATCGTGCATGGCGACTACCGGATCGGGAATTTCATCGAGCATAGGGGGCGGATCGCCGCCATTCTCGATTGGGAGCTGACTCATCTCGGCGATCCCCATGAGGATCTCGCCTGGGCGATGATGCCGACCTTCAACGCCAGGAGCCGCAAGCTCTACGGCGTGCTCGAGCGCGCCGAGGTGATCGATCTCTATCAGCGCGCCTCCGGCATTGCGGTTTCGGACAGGAGCCTCGCCTTCTACGAGGCGTATGCACTGTACCAGGCGGCAGCGATCCAGATGTGCGCCGTGCGCGCCTTCGAGGTCGATCGCTTCAACGACATGCGACTTGCGGTGATGGCAAGCCAGATGCCCTCGATCGTGCGGGCCTTCGAGCGGGCATTGGAGGCCGCGGCATGAGCGTATCTTTCGAACGGCTGATCGACGGCGTCATCGATGCCCTGCAAAGCCATGTCGTGCCGAATAGCAACGACGATTTTGTCCGCGGACAGGTGTTCTCTGCGATCTACGCGCTGAACGGGCTGAAGCTCGCCGCGGATTGGAAGGCCGGGCCGCTGCTGGAGCAGGTGCGTCTGCAGGACGACACGTTCGCGGCCGTCAGGCGACTGGCCGACGGCATGATCCATCCCGAGATTCCCACGACGCCCCGCGTCCAGGGCGACACGTCGGATGCGACCGCGATCGAGGCGTTGCGCAACGATGGCGACCGGCAGCTGGGACAGCTCCTGCTCTGGGCGAGCGGCGAGGATGCGCGTGCAGCCGATCGTGACGCCGCGACCGAGATCGAGCGTCTGCTGCGGCGGGCGATCTGCGACCAGCTCAAGATCGAACTCGCGACGACGCCGAAGTCGATGCTGCAACAGATCGCGGGCGGCGAACGCGAGGGTAGCGCAGCGCAGGGCTGAGGCGCACCGGCGACCACCGGGAATTGCATCTTTGCGCGCTGCTCGGCGGTGCGTGGTGTCCAGAAAGACGCTTGCCGACCCCCGGTGCCCGTGCTATTAATTTACCGAACGGTCGTTCGGATTATTATTGGCCGGTAAAGGCACCCGCAGCAAGCGGTCGGCGAGGGAGACGGAGCGATGAACATGATGACCGGCGTCCCGCCATGGGAGCGGCTGATCCGGCCCGACCGGGTGCACGGATCGCTCTACACCGATCCCGAGATATTCGAAGCCGAGCTCAAGAACATCTGGTACCGGACGTGGGTCTATGTCGGCCACGAGAGCGAGGTGCCGAACGCCAACGACTACGTCGTCAAGTCGATCGGCCCGCAATCCGTGATCATGACGCGCGACGAGCAGGGTAAGGTCAACCTGCTGCTCAACCGCTGCTCGCATCGCGGCAACCAGGTCTGCTCCTTCGATCGCGGCAATGCGCGCTCGTTCACCTGTCCGTTCCACTCCTGGACCTTTGCCAATGACGGCCGTCTGGTCGGTTACGCCTTCCCCGACGGTTACGAGGGGCAGGACAAGTCGCAGCTCGCGCTCGGGCGGGTGACGCGCGTTGAGTCCTACCGCGGCTTCGTGTTCGGCTCGTTCGCGGCCGATGGCCCGACCCTGAAGGAGCATCTCGGCGGCGCCGCCGAGACCATCGATCGGCTGGTGCGCACCTCGCCGGAGGGCGAGGTCGAGATCACCGCGGGTTTCCTCAAGCATCGCGTCAAAGCGAACTGGAAGTTCATCCTGGAGAATGAGTGCGACGGCTATCACCCGGCCTTCGTGCACACCTCGATCTTCGGCGTCGCCGACAGCATGATCGGCAAGCTCTATGGCGGCGCCTCGACCGCACTGACGCGCGATTATGGCAACGGTCACACCGAGATCGACCTGCGGCCCGAGTTCCGCAAGCGCGATGCGCCGATGAGCTGGTTCGGCACCAGCGAGGAGCGGCTGCCCGACTACACCGCGCGGATGAAGACGGCCTATGGCGACACCGCGGCGCGCGAGATCATGATCGACGGTACGCCGCATGTGATGATCTTCCCGAACCTGTTCATCGCCGAGATCCAGATGTTCGTGATCCAGCCGCTCGGCGTCGACGACAGCGTGCAGCACGTCACCGCGCTGCAATTCAAGGGCGCCCCCGATCTGAACCGCAGGCTGCGCCAGCAGACCATGGGCTCGGTCGGACCGGCCGGCTTCCTGCTTGCGGACGATTCCGAGATGTACGAGCGCTGCCACCGCGGCGTGCTGGCGCGCAATCCGGAATGGATCTTCCTCGGCCGCGGCGAGAAGCGCGAGCGGCAGGACGAACTCGGCTTCACGGTCGGCCACGTCACCGACGAGGTGCCGTCACGCGGCATCTGGACCCATTATCGCAAGCTGATGGAGCCGGCCTGATGCTGTCACGCGAGAGCAGCGCCACCTTGATGAGCGCCATCACCGCCTTCCTTTATCGCGAGGCGCGGCTGCAGGACGAGCATCAATACGAGGCCTGGGAAAAGCTCTGGACCGATGACGGCGTCTACTGGGTGCCGGCCAACGGCGCCGACATCGACCCGGAGCGGCAGATGTCGATCATCTACGACAACCGCTCGCGGATCGCGCTGCGTGTCCGGCAGCTGATGACCGGCAAGCACTTCACCCAGACGCCGCAGTCGAACCTGCGCCGGCTGATCTCCAACATCGAATTGATGGACGAGCAGCCTGATAATGGCGACATCGCGGTCGCCAGCAACAGCCTGATTTTCGAGTCCAGCCTTCGCGACGACACGCTGTGGGCGGCGCGCAACGAATACCGGCTGCGTCATGTTGATGGCGAATTGCGGATGGCCAGCAAGAAGGTCATCCTCGTCAACAACGACAAGGCGATCTACACGCTGTCATTCCTGGTTTAGGGAAGGTCTCGCCATGATCGACAAGGGCCCCGTTCTGCTCGACATCACCGACGGCATCGCGCGGTTGCGGCTCAACCGTCCCGATGCGGCTAACGGCATGAGCGCCGAGCTCTTGAGCGCGCTGTGCGACGCCATCATGGTCTGCCACGGCCATCCGGATCTGCGCGTGGTGCTGCTGAGCGGCGAGGGCACCAATTTCTGTGCGGGCGGCGATGTCCGTGCCTTCGCCTCCAAGCGCGAGAAGCTGCCGGACTATATTCGGCAAGCCACGGCCTATCTGCAGAATGCGGTGACCGGCCTGCTGCGGCTGGAGGCGCCCGTCATCGCCTCGGTGCAGGGCTTCGCGGCCGGTGGCGGCGGCTTTGGCCTGGTCTGCGCCTCCGATATCGTGATCGCGGCGGAGTCGGCAAAATTCCTCGCCGGCGCGACGCGGGTGGCGATGGCGCCGGATGCCGGCGTCTCGGTCACGCTGTCGCGGCTGGTCGGCCTGCGGCGGGCGATGTCGATCCTGTTGACCAACCCGGTGATCCCGGCGGCCGAAGCGTTGCAGATGGGCATCGTCACCAAGGTCGTGCCCGATGATGAACTGGCCGATGCATCGCTGGCGCTGGCGCGTGAGCTTGCCGCCGGTGCGCCGAAAGCGCTGGCGGCGACCAAGCGGCTGGTCTGGGCCGGCACCGGCACCAGCATCGAGCAGTGCCTCTCTGAAGAGGCGCGCACGGTTGCCGAACTCTCGGGAATGGCCGATGCCCGCGAAGGGCTCGCCGCCGTGATCGAACGGCGCAAGCCAGTGTTCACGGGGCGCTGAAATGGCGACCTTGCCATTCGGGCGTCTCGATGACCGCCGCGCCTTCGTCTCCGGCGGCGCGCGCGGCATCGGTGCCGCGATTGTCCGCAGCTTTGCCGCGGCCGGCGCCAGGGTCGTGATCGCCGATCTCGATGTCGCCGCTGCCTCGGAGCTCGCGCGCGAGACGGGGGCTCACGCCGCAGGGCTCGACGTCAGCGATGCGACGGCGGTGCAAGCCATGATGGCGCAGGACGGCCCGTTCGACATCGTCGTCAACAATGCCGGCATCGATCAACATGCCTTCTTCACCGATACCACCGTGGAGGATTGGGCCCGGCTGATCGCGGTCAATCTCACTTCGGTCTTGGCCTGCACGCACGCCGCGTTGCCGGCGATGCAGGCGGCGCGCTTCGGCCGCATCATCAACGTCACTTCGGAGGCCGCCCGGCTCGGCTCCAGGGGCGGCGCGGTCTATTCCGCGGCCAAGGGCGGCGTGATCTCCTTCACCCGCAGCATCGCGCGGGAGAACGCGCGGTTTCGCATCACCGCGAATGCGATCGCGCCGGGGCCGATCCGCACGCCGATGCTGGAGCAGGCCGTGGCAAACGGCGGCGACAAGATCCTGCAGGCGATGACCGGTGCGACGCTGCTCGGTCGCCTCGGCGAGCCGGAGGAGGTCGCGGCCGCAGCGCTGTTCCTGGCTTCCGACCAGGCGGCCTATATCACCGGTGAGACGCTCGGCGTGTCCGGCGGCATGGGCATCGGCGGCTGATGGGCACCGCGGGCGACGATATTGCAATCGATCCGGTCGAACGTGCGATCGAGCGACTGCGCGCGATCTATCGGAGCTGGACCCGCGAAACGACCGTGGCGCAGATGCGCACCGATTGGGATGCCGCCTTTGCCGGCTGCTCGGTGCCGGTGACGTGCCAGCCGGTCTCCGCCGGCGGCGTCGATGGCGAATGGATCGCGCCGGCTAACGCACCGCGGGACAAGGCGATCCTTTATTTTCACGGCGGCGGCTTCCGCATCGGCTCGATCGCCTCGCATCGCGACCTGATCGCGCGGATCGCCGATGCGACCGGCTGCCGCGTGCTTGCGATCGATTATCGGCTTGCGCCGGAGCACCGCTTTCCTGCGGCGCTGGATGATGCGCTGACGGCCTATCAATATCTGTGCGATCAGGGACTGCATCCGGAGGATATCGCCTTCGCCGGTGACTCCGCCGGCGGCAATCTCGTGCTCGCTGCGATGCTCGCCGCGCGGGATCGCGGCCTGCCGCTCCCCGCCGCGGGCGTGCTGATGTCGCCCTGGACCGATCTCGCCGCGACCGGCGCCAGCTATGAGAGCAGGGCGGAGGCCGATCCGATCCACCAGCGCGCGATGATCCTGGCGCTGGCCAAGAACTATCTCGGCAAGGATGGCGATGTCAGCGATCCATTGGCCTCGCCGCTCTATGCCGATCTCGCCGGCCTGCCGCCGTTGTTGGTGCAGGTCGGCGACCGCGAGACCGTGCGCGACGATTCAGTGGACCTCGCTGCGCGGGCCAAGGCGGCCGGCGTCGACGTCGAACTCCAGGTCTGGGACGGCATGATCCACGTGTTCCAGCTATTCCCGGAGATTGCGCAGGCGCGAGAGGCGATCGCATCCATCGCAGCTTTTTTGCGCAACCATCTTCACATCGGCCATGAGAGGGCGCCACAATGAACGTCATGACCTCGGATCCGCGCCAGCATACCGAAGCCGAATTCCATTTCTCGGAGCCGCCCAATCTGCCCGAGGAGCTGCGCATGCTGCGTGAGCAGGTGCGCCGCTTCGTCGAGAAGGAAGTGGTGCCGCATGCCGAGGCCTGGGAGCGCGGCGGCAAGATCCCGCGCGAGATCTATCGCCGGATGGGCACGCTCGGCTTTCTCGGCATGCGCCACGCGGCCGAGTATGGCGGCACCGACATGGGGCCGCTGGCCTCGATGGTGTTCGCCGAGGAGCTCGGCCGCTCGAGCTTCGGCGGCTTCACCTCGTCGATCCTTGTCCACACCGACATGTCGGCAGTGCACATCAGCCTGCGCGGCACGCCGGAGCAGAAGCAGAAGTATCTGCCGGCGATCATCCGCGGTGAGACGGTCTGTTCGATCGCGGTGACCGAGCCCGATGCCGGCTCCGATGTCGCGGGTCTGAAGACGCGCGCGCGGCGCGATGGCGATCATTGGGTCATCAGCGGCGCCAAGATGTTCATCACCAACGCGGTCTATGGCGATATCCTGATCGTCGCCGCGCGCACCGATCCTCATGCCAAGGGTAGCCGCGGCATCTCGCTGTTCATCGTCGAGCGCAACACGCCCGGCATCACGGCAACCAAGCTCGACAAGCATGGCTGGCTTTGCTCGGACACCGCGGAGCTCGCCTTCCAGGATGTGCCCGTGCCGGCGGAGAATTTGCTCGGCGAGGAGAACAAGGGGTTCTATGGCATCATGGAGACCTTCCAGAACGAGCGCATCTGCATCGGCGGCATCTGCGCCGGCGAATCCGCCAAGGCGATCGAGCTGACGACGAACTATGTGAAGACACGGCAGGCGTTCGGCGGCCCGCTCTGGAATCAGCAGGGCGTGCGGATGAAGCTTGCTCAGCTCGCCGCGAAGGCGGCTGCGGCGCGGGCGCTGGCCTATCAGGCCGCCGAGCTGGCCGCGGCCGGAAAGGAATGTCTCCGCGAAGTGTCGATGGTGAAGGCGCTGTCGCCGGAGGTGCTGCACGAGGTCGTGCATGGCTGCCTGCAGCTGCATGGCGGCTCAGGCTTCATGCGCGGCACGCCGATCGAGCGCATGGTGCGCGACGCCCGCGTGCTGACCATCGGCGGCGGCGCCACCGAGGTGATGCTGGAAGAGATCGCCAAGCGGATGTGAGGGGCCTTACGGCACCACCGGCTTGCCCTGCCCAACGGTCCGCGCCGCGATGCCCGGCTTCAGCCGCCAATCCTGTCCAAAGTCCGCGAGCGGATGAAAGAACAGCGGCTCGGTCGTCTCGATCTGCCGCAGTCGCTCGGCGTAGTCGTCGAGATAGCGATGGCGCGTCGCTTCATCGACGAAGTTCACCGAATACGACACGAAGGGCGGCAGCACCTTGCAGCCAGCATAGGCCAGCATGCCGTTCTGGATCGGCCACAGCACCACATCGAGTGCGCCGACCAGTCCGTCGGGCGCGCACATGCCGGGATAGGCGGCGGTCGAGGTCACGACCATGGCGCGGCGGCCGGCAAGGCCACCGGTGTCGTAGCGGCGGCCGCTGCCGTAAATTGCTCCGTTGACGAACACACGGTCGATCCAGCCCTTCATGATGGCGGGGACGGAGAACCACCACAGCGGAAACTGTAGGATCAGCAGGTCGCACCACAATAGCTTCTCGATCTCGGCGGCGATGTCGCCGCTGAGCGCGCCATGTTGCAGATTGTATTTCTGCTCGCGGTCATATTGCAGCCGGTCGGGAAACCGCCGCGTACCAAAGTCGTCGGCGGTCGCCACCGGGTTGAAGCGCATGGCGTAGAGATCGGAGATCCTGACCGTGTGCCCGAGCGCGGTGAGCTCCGCGACCGACCGCGCCAGCAGCGCAGCATTGAACGACTGCGTCTCCTGATGGGCAAATACGATTAGGACCTTCATCTTCTCACTCCATCGATCCGGGCGACGCAATGCCGCGACGGCGGTCTTCTCCCTCTCCCGCTTGCGGGGGAGGGTTGGGGTGGGGGTGGCTCCGCAAAGAGACACTCGTTGTGCGGAAAGAGCCCCCACCCATATCGCATCTTCGATGCGATATGACCTCCCCCGCAAGCGGGAGAGGTGAGTCGAGTTTGCGGAAGCAGCTTAATTCACCGGCTTGAAGCTGAGCGTTTTCGCATCAGCCTGCATGATCTGCAGCTTCTGGTTGGAGAAGCGGACGCCGGGGCCGAAGCTGATCGGTGCCATCACGCCGGTCTCGACGTTCTTGGTCTTCTCCAGCTCCGCGATGGTGCAGGCCCAGGTCGGCTGCTTGCCGCAGCGCTCGATCGCCGCGATCAGGACCTTCGCGGCGGCATAGCCGGTCATAGTGTAGCGGTTGATGCCTTTGAACTCGGCTTCCGAGACCAGCGGCTTGGCCTTCTCCAGGAAAGCCTTGCCGGCCGTGCCGGCGAACGGCTCGACATAGTCGACAGCGTAGATGCCATCGCCCGCCGGCCCCATCAGCTTCAGCACCGGCTCGATGCGGCCGGGCCAGAAGATGCCGGTCACCGGCTTGATGCTGAGCTTCTCGATCTCCTTCATCATCGCGATGTTCTCGGCGATGATGCCGCCGGCCAGGAACACCTCGGCGCCCGAATCCTTCAGCTGCAGCATGTCGGACGAGAAGTCCTGCTGGCCCTTCTTGTAATTGCCGCTGTAGACGACATTCAGCTTCTTGGCCTTGACCACGGAATCGAAGCCGTCGCGCACGGTGATGCCGTAATCGTCGTCCTGGGTGATCAGTCCCCATTTCTTGCCGGGGTTCTTGTCGGCGAGGAAGTTGACAAGGTGGATGATACCTTCCTCATAGGATTGCCCGACCACGAACACGTTCTTGCGCGGCGCCTCCCACAGGAATTTGACCGGCGCGACGTCGATCACGGTCGGGATGCCGGATTTTTCCAGCACCGGCATCACGGCGATCGACTGGCCGGAGCCGGAAATGCCGATCATCGCGAACACCTTGTCGACGTCGATCACCTTCTTGACGCCCTGGATGGTGCGCGCGGTGACGTAGCCGTCGTCCTCCAGCACATATTTGATCTTACGGCCGTTGATGCCGCCGGCGGCGTTGGCTTCCGCGATCGCGATCTTGTGGCCGATCGAGGCCGCGACGCCGAGCAGTGCCGGCGGGCCGGTCAGAGGCTCGACGTCGCCGATCAGGATCTCGGTGTCGGTGATCCCGGGGTCGGCGGCCACGGCCGGGCCGATGGCAAGATGGGCGGTGGAAAGCAGCAGCGCGGCTGCCGTCAGATGTTTGATCATTGTCTCCTCCTCATGGCGTTGTGCCTTTTTTGTTAGTAGCGCAGCGGCCAGTGCACCCAGGTCCGCTTGACGTCGTGCCAGGCGCCGACCAGCCCCCTCGGCTGGAAGCGCAGGAACAGGATGATGACGAGGCCGTAGAGCATGCTCTTCAGCTCTTGCGCCCCGGTCGTGAAGGTCGCGTCCATCTGCGCGCTGAACAGGCTGAAGACGAGCCTGGTCGCCTCCGGCAGCAGCACGATCAGGACGGTGCCGAGCACGGCGCCGAGCGCCGAGCCGAGCCCGCCGACGATCAGGATCGCCAGCGCCTCGATCGAGAGCAGGAACGGAAAGCCTTCGACGCTGACGAAGGAGAGATAGATGCCGTAGAGCGCGCCGGCGATCCCGGTGATGAAGGCGGAGGTGACGAAGGCGAACAGCTTGTAGGCGTGCAGATTGATGCCCATCACGCGGGCCGCGGTGTCGTTGTCGCGGATCGCGACGAAGGCGCGGCCGACCCGGCTGCGGCGGATGTTGAGGGTGGCGAACAACGTCAGCGCCGCGATCGCGAGGCAGAGATAGGTGAAGGCGGCATCGCCGTCGAAGCCGATGCCGAAGATCTCCGGCCGCTGCACCTGGATGCCGCGGGCGCCATTGGTGAGCCAGCGCATCTCCAGGATCACGGTGTTGATGATGAAGGAGAAGGCGAGCGTGGTGATGGCGAGATAGAGCCCCTTGAGCCGCAGCGATGGCGCACCGACGATCAGGCTCGCCAGCGCCGGCACGATGCCGGCGCCGAGGAAGCCGACCAGCGGCGGCATGTGATATTTCGACACCAGCACCGCATAGGCATAAGCGCCGGTGACGAGGAAGCCAACATGGCCGAGCGAGATCAGGCCGGTGTAGCCGGTCAGGATGTTGAGCCCGAGCGCGCCGGTCACCGTGATCAGGATGATCATCAGGAACGACAGCGCGTAGGAGTTCAGCAAATAGGGCGCTGCGATCAGCGCCAGCAGCAGCACGGCTGACCACAGCCACACCGGCGGGGAATCGATCAGCGCAACCAGCTCGCCATAGCTCTGCCTGTAATCGCCGGTCCGCATCACACCCTCTCGATATCGCGTTCGCCGAAAATGCCGAACGGGCGGACCATCAGCACCACGATGATCATGGCAAAGCCCGCGACCTCCTTCATGCCGGAGCCGAGATAGCCGCCCGCCAGGTTTTCGGTGATGCCGATCAGGAGGCCGCCGAGGCCGGAGCCGAGCACGGCGTCGAGCCCGCCCAGGATCGTGGCCGGAAACGCCTTCAGCCCGAGCTGGAACATCGCCGGCGACAAATCGTAGGACAGCGCGAAGAACACGCCGCCGATGCCGGCGATCACGGAGGACGCTGCCCAGGCCAGCGCATGGACCTTTGTGGCGCTGATGCCCATCAACAGCGCGGTGCGGTCGTCGGCCGCGACCGCGCGCATCGCGACACCGACCTTGCTGTAGCGGAAGAACGCCCAGATCGCAGCGAGCAGCAACAGCAGCGTCGCGATCACGGCAAGCTGCCCGGTGCGCACGCCGATGCCGCCGAGATGCACGATGCCGCGGCCCATGCCGATATCGAGGCCATGCGGATAGGCGTCCCAGATGAAGTTGATCGCCGAGCGCAGGATCACCGCGAGTCCGATCGTGACCATCACGGTCGCGAACACCGGCTCGCCCAGCATCGGCCGCATCACCAGCCGCTCGATGATGAGCCCGAGCAGGACCGCGGCGAGGATTGCACCCAATGCGACGACGAACACATTGCCGCTGACCGTGGTCGAGATCGTCCAGGCGATATATGCCGTGATCATGGTCATCTCGCCCTGGGCGAAATTGACCAGCCCGGTGGATTTGTAGATCACCGCAAAGCCCATCGCGATCAGGCCGTAGATCGCGCCGATTGCAAGGCCGGAGATCAGGAGCTGGACGAGATACTGCATTCAGGCCTCCGCCCGGTAGATGATCGCGAGCTCGCGCGCGAACTTCTTCTCGATCATGGCGCGGCGCACCTTCTGCGTGGCGGTCAGCTCGCCGTCGTCATGGTCGAGCTCCTTCTCGAGGATGGCGAAGCGCCTGATGTTCTCGACCCGGGCGAAGCGCTTGTTGGTCTCGCCCACGATGCGCTCGACCAGCTCGTGCACTTCCGGCAGCTGCGACAGCGACTTGTAGTTGGTGTAGGCCAGCGCCCGGTTGCGCGCCCAGCGGCCGACATTGTCGTAATCGACCTGCACGATGGCGCCGAGGTACTTTTTGGCCTCGCCGACCACGATCGCTTCCTTGATGAATTCGGAATCCTTCAGCGCGTTCTCGATCTCCGACGGGGCGATGTTCTTGCCGCCGGCAGTGATGATGATCGCCTTCTTGCGGTCGACCACGGCAATCTCGCCATTGTCGAGGATGTCGATGATGTCGCCGGTGCGCAGCCAGCCGTCTTGTTCCAGCGAGGCAGTCGAGGCTTTCTCGTCGAGGAAGTAGCCTTTGAAGACGCCGGGGTTGCGCAGCAGGATCTCACCGTCGGCATCGAGTTTCCATTCCGTCTGGGGCAACGGCACGCCGCAGCCGCCGATCCGGTGGTGACCCTCGGTCTGGATGAAGGCGACGCCGCCGCTTTCGGTGAGGCCATAGCCTTGCGACACCGGACGGCCGATGATGTCGAAGAAGCGCAGCGTCTCGGGCGAGATCGAGGCGCCGGCGCACAGCCGGTGACGGCTGTAGGCGAAGCCCAGATGGCGCTGCAAATTGCGGAACATCAGGAGGTAGAGAAGCCCATAGGCGGCGTGATCGAGCCAATTGGCTTTGCCGGCCTGCCGGCGGTCGGACAGCCTGCGGCCCCAGGCGAGGCAGGCCTTGGTGAAACTCTGCCGCAGCTGGCCGCTCTCACCCAGCCTGAACAGAAAACCCTGCTGCAGCTTCTCGTAGATGCGCGGCACGCCGACAAAGAACGTCGGCGCGATCTCGCGGATGTTGATCGCGACGGTGTCGATCGACTCGGCGAACGAGACCGTGCCGCCGAGCACGAGATGCGTGACCGTGCCGTAGCAGCGTTCGGCGACATGGCACAGCGGCAGATAGCTCACCGCCTCGAACGGCTTGTCGGCGATCCGGACGGTTTTGGCGTAGGCATAGGCGGCGTAGACGAGATTGCGATGGGTCAGCATCGCCCCCTTGGGCGGACCCGTCGTGCCCGAGGTGTAGACGAGGATGCAGACATCGTCGGGCGCGCCCTGGCTGATCAAGCGATCGAGGGTGGCGTTGGCCTCCGGATTCTCCTGCGCATATGTCGTGCCGCGCTCGCAGAGCGCCGCGAACGACATCAGCTGCGATTGGCGATAGTGCCGAAGGCCCTTCATGTCGATGCAGACGATGGCTTCGAGATCCGGCAGACCGCCATTGTTGGCCATCGCGTCGAGCACCTTGTCGGTCTGCTCCTGATCGCCGGTGACGACGATGCGGGCGCCGGAATGCTTGACGATATATTGCAGTTCGACCCAGGGATTGGTCGGATAGATGCCAACCGCGACCGCGCCGATCATCTGGGCGCCGAGATCGGCGTAGAACCATTCCGGGGTGTTTTCGCCGGCGATGGCGATACGATCGCCGGGCTTGATGCCGAGCGAGAGCAGGCCCAGCGCGACGGCACGTGCGGTCCCGTAGTAATGCCGCCAGGAATACGGATTCCAGATGCCGTAATCTTTCTCGCGCAGCGCCAGCGCATCACCATGCATGGCGGCGCGCTGCCGCAGCAGCTGCGGGATGGTGATGGCGGCATCCGCAAGAGCCGCCTGCAGCGTGTCGGCTCCTGCCGCAGATGCGCTGCGCACGGCACTAGCGTGCAGCGGCGGATGGGTGGTGCGCAGGCTGTCCAGCGTCGACATCATGCGCCTGCCTTTGTCATCGCTTCAGCGCGCTGGCCGCCGAGATAGGCCTCCGCGACGGCCGGATCGCGCCTGATCTCGTCGGGCGTGCCCTCGGCGATCTTGCGACCGAAATTCAGCACATGGATGCGGTCAGAAATGTCCATCACGATGCGCATCTCATGCTCGATCATCACGACGGTGATGCCGAGCTCGTCCCGGATGTCGAGCACGAAGCGCGCGATGTCCTCGGTCTCTTCCTGGTTCATCCCGGAGACCATCTCGTCGAGCAGCAGCAGTTTTGGCTCGCAGGCGAGTGCCCGGGCGAGCTCGACGCGCTTCTGCTGGCCATAGGACAGGGTGCCGACGACGGCGTCCCTGATATGCTCGATCTCGAGGAATTCGATGATGTGCTCGACGCGCTGCCGGGCCGCGATCTCTTCCTTGCGGGTGCGCCCGAAGAACACCACGGCGTCGAGCACGGTCGAGCGCAGATGGGTGTGGCGGCCGGTCAGGATGTTCTCGACCACGGTACCGTGCTTGAACAGTGCCAGATTCTGGAAGGTGCGGCCGATGCCCACAGTGGCGAACTTCCACGGCGAAATCGTCGAAAGGTCGATCCCGTCAAAGGTGATCCGGCCGCCGCTCGGCCGCAGCACGCCCGAGATCATGTTGAACAGCGTGGTCTTGCCGGCGCCATTCGGACCGATCACGCTGCAGATCTCGCCGGGGCTGACCTGCAGGCTGACTTCGGCGACCGCGTGCAGGCCGCCGAAGCGCTTGGACAGGTTCTCGACCGTGAGCAACGCGGTCACGACAGCCACCGCTTGCGGCGCTTGTAATGCTTGACGTCCCGCAGGCTCTTGCGGCCGGACGAGGAGACGCCGAGGTAGAATTCCTGGACATCCTCGTTGGCGGTGAGCTTTTTGGCCGTGCCGTCGAGCACGACGCGGCCGGTCTCCAGGATGTAGCCGTAGTCGGCGATATCCAGCGCGCGCTGCGCGTTCTGCTCGACCAACAGCACGGTCATCTTCAGCTCGTCGCGGAGGCGAACGATCACCTCGTAGATGCGGTCGATGATCAGCGGCGCGAGGCCGAGCGAGGGCTCGTCGAGCGCCAGCAGCACCGGATCGGTCATCAGCGCGCGGCCGATCGCGAGCATCTGCTGCTCGCCGCCGGACATGTAGCCGGCGATCTGATCGCGCCGCTCATGGAGCCGCGGGAACAGCGCGAACACCTTGTCGCGACGCTCGCGCGCCTCGGCGCCGGTCCTGGTGTAGCCGCCCATCTGCAAATTCTCGTCTGTTGTCAGCGCCGCGAACACGCGGCGGCCCTCCGGCACCTGGACGATGCCGCGGCGCACCAGTTCATCCGGCGCAAGACGATGCACCTCGTCATTGCGGAAGCGGATGCCGCCGTTCTCGATCACGCCTTCCTCGGTGTAGAGGATGCCGGACATCGCCTTCAGCAGCGTCGACTTGCCGGCGCCGTTGGAGCCGAGCAAAGCGACGATGCTGCCCTCGGGCACCGCGATCGAGACATCGCGGATCGCCTCGATCGCGTTGTCGTAGACGATCCGGATGTTACGGAATTCCAGCAGGACATCCGTCGCCGTTGCCGTGAGCGGCGCTGCCTGCGGCGTCGGATGCGGGATCGTCGTAGGCATCTTGCTCAAACCCGGCCGGCCGAGCGGCGCGGGCGCGCGGCGAGGATCGCGTCGGTGACGATCTTGGCGGTCTCGGCGCAAGCCTGGGTGCCGCCATTGCCATATTGCTTCACCGCGTCGCCGACGCACCACAGGCCCTCGATGCCGGTTTCGCGCGGCAGGTCGTAGCCGGCGCAGCTGCGTTGCGCCGGCCAGTCGTCGCGCATCACCCGGATCGACAGGACTTTCGCCTGGTCGAAATTCGCGAACTGTTCGCGCAGATCTTCGAGCGCCAGCGCAAGCTCGGCATCGGCGTCGAAATCGCCGAGCGCGGGCACCGGCACGGCATAGGCGACATAGAGGTGCCAGCCGGCTGGTGCCAGCTCCGGACAGGTGGCGGAGAGGTTCGCCATGTTGCAGAGCCGGCGCGTCTTGCCGAAGGTAACGATGCCGGGATGGTTGATCAGCGGCTCGCGGCTCGCGACATTGATGACGATGTTGGCGGCCGGACGAAGGTCGTTCTTCACCTTGGCGATGTAATCCGCCGGGAAGGCTTCACTGCCGGCGAGCGCGACGGTGGCTTTCGGTCCGGCATTGCTGATGACAAGATCGGTGTCGATCCGCACCCGCTCGCCGTTCCGCAGAACGGTGACGCCTTCGACGCGGCCATTGGCGCTGTGGATCGCGGTCGCCGGCGTGCCGAGCCAGATGTCGCCGTTGCGCTTGATCGCGCTGCCGAGGCTGTTCCAGACGCCGATCGTGCCCTGCGGGCAGAAGCCGAATTTCTTGAAGGCGCCTTTGCTGGTGAAATAGGTGAGGAAGGCGCGGGCAGGCAGCTCGGCGGCGTTGCAGGCGAAGATCGCCGCGCAGAGGTTGCGGAACAGCGCGTGCACCGTGGCGTTGCTGGTGTAGCCCTTCAGCCAGTCCTCGGTCGATTGCCGTCCGTCGGGCAGATTGCCGGAGCGGGCATCGGCGAATTTCTCCAGGATGCGCGAGGCCTGTTTCGTGAGCTGCCCGAGCAGCAGCGACCAGCCGCCGCGGCCGACATCGATCACCTTACCGTCGATGAAGAACGAGCTCGCGGGCTCCGGCGCGCGGATGTCGAGCGGCGCGCCGACGGTGTGGAAGGTCTCCTCGAACACCCCGCCGAACTCGATCGCGATCGCGCCGATATTGACCTTGAAGCCGTCGATCTCCTCGGTCGAGGCGCGGCCGCCGAGCCGATCCTTGTCGTCGACGACGAGCGTATGCAACCCGCCATGGGCGAGGCGCGCCGCGGCGCACAGCCCGCCGGCGCCCGCTCCGATCACGACAGCATCGATCCTCTGAGTATCCACGCGCAGCCTCCCTCGATGCCGCCGGGTTGGTCCCGGCGTGCGCAATCCGCTTGCTTGATGACGGGCAGTCTAATATAATCCGACCGGTCGTTCAAATTTTTTTTGACGCAGGTCAAAGCCTGAATGCGAGCGGTCGAACAGTTCTGGTGGATGGTGCCCGCAAAGGGGAGGAGGGCGCGGAGCCGCAGTAGTATAGAGAGACGGCGGCTGCCCGATTCCGGCGGCGCCGATGGTGGATGAGAGAGACGGGGATGGCGCGGACGCGCTCAGAAAATTACGACGAGATCCAGCGGGGCATTCTCACCACCGCCTGCGGCCTGTTCGCGCGGCAAGGCTATATGCGTGCCTCGATCGCCGATCTTGCGGATGCCTGCAAGCTGTCGCGCGGTGCGCTGTACCATTATTTCGATTCGAAGGAAGCGATCCTGTTCGCGATCCTCGATGCGCATATCCACGAGATGATCGCCAATGTCGAGGCCGCGATGGCCGGCAAGACCGCGACGCTGGAGCAGTTCCGTGCGGCGATCCAGGCTATCGTCGCGCTCAATGCGCGCTCGAGCGACGAGCAGCGCGTCATCCTCAACGACCTCTCGTTCCTCGGCGAGACCGAGCAGGATGCGATCAAGGCGCTGGAGCGTCAGCTGGTCGACACGGTCTCCGATCTTCTGGTCAAGCTCGACAAGGAAGGCAAGATCGTCAAGCGGACCAAGAAGATCTACAGCATGATGCTGTTCGGCATCCTGAACTTCAGCCACACCTGGTACGACGCCAAGGGCGGCGTTGATCCTCACGAATTCGCCGACATGGTGGTGGACTTGTTCCTGTACGGTTTCACCATGCCGGTGCCGGCGAAGGATGCCGCGCGGCCGCTGCGCCAGCGCGCGTGAGGCCGTCGCGGTTGGACGGTGGAACTCATCACTTCGTCTGCACATCCTTGTGAAGGACGTTCACGCGCCCCACGCGTAACGCGCGCATGACACGCTGCGTAGTCCTGCCACGAGCGCCGCAACAGCGGCAGATGGTGGCATCGCAGTGAGGGAAGAAACGTCCGCATGAATCTATCGTTCAACATCGCCGAACAAGGCGAGGGGTCTTATCGTCCGCTCGCGATCCTGCGCTGGGTCATGGTGGTGATCTTTGTGTCGTTCGGCATGCAGAAGTTCACGCTGCAGTCGGCGCAAGGCATCGTGCAATTCATCAGCAACAGCCCGTTCGTCTCCTGGCTCTCGGTGTTCGGTCTCCGCGGCGAGGCTTATGTGCTCGGCGTGGCCGAGCTCGGCATCGCCGCGTTGCTGGCGACGGGTGCATTCAGCCCGATGCTCTCAGCGATCGGCTCGCTGATGGGCGTGATCACCTTCGCGGCGACGTGGTCGTTCTTCTTCACGACACCCGGGGTGGTCAAATGGAGCCTGTCGACCGACCCGATGGCCTGGAACCTGGCCGGCGAGTTCCTGTTCAAGGACATCGTGCTGCTCTGCGTCTGCCTCGTGCTGTTGTTGGCATCGTTGCCGCAGTCGATCGTCCGGTCGCGCGCCGCATAGTGTCGCGTCGTGCGGTCGATGGTTAAGCCATGCTTAACCGAGGCAAGCGTGCAACGGGATCTGGAACTGGACAATAGGTCGCAGCGCTCCATGTCTTGTAACTCGAATCAGATCGGCCTATGCAACCTTCGATTGACGAATTGTTGCTATTGGGAAACGGTCCCCGGTTGGGAGCGGAACGTGACGAAGTCGGACATATCGGCGGTCGGCCCGGCAAGCGTTGGTCTTGCCGTTCCGTCGCAACACGCTCCCGCCATTTTCAAACGCCCCGCATTTTTTAGTGTGATTGCAGTTCCCGCACCGTGGCTGGAGTGGGAGGGCGGTCGCGATCGCGGTTTCCGGTAGTGACCCCCGGAACAGCGATCGGGCCGCTCCCCTTCCCCAGCCGGGACAGGTAACGGTGAAATACGCGCAATCGTGAACGCGGACGCCTAGGTTCCATCGCTAGGATCGCGATGTCGCCATCTCGCGGTGGCTGAACAGATCAGCCTGCGGATGACATCGCAACATCGTTCCGATTTCGCTCTTGATGAAACAGTGGCTCCCCGTCCGGATCGTAGCCGTCGTGCTTGCCATAGCAGTTAGCGCGCTCGCGGGGGCGCGTGCGGATTCCGACATGGATGCGCTGATCAGGGACATCGTCACGACGGAACTCGCGCCGACCGCGACCGCGTCCGATCCGGGCGGCCTCGCCGCCGCGGTCTATGCCGGCGGCCAGGTCACCTTCGTCAACTACGGTTTCGCCGACACCGCGGCCAAGCGGCCGGTCACGTCGGACACGCTGTTCAACCTCGCCTCGTTGCGCAAGCTGTTCGAGGCGACGCTGGTCGCACTCGCCACGGAGCGCGGTGAATTGCGATTGGACGATCCGGTCGGCAAGATTTTGCCCGAGTTGCACGGCGACTATATCAGCCACGTCACCGTCGGCGAGCTCGTCAACCATACATCCGGGCTGCTGCTGTCGACCGATCACCCGCCCTGGCCGAACGAGACCTTCAGCCGCGATCAGTTCATTGCGATGCTCAATACGTGGACGCCGCCGGCCGGCGAGCAGCCGGGCAAGCAGCGCATCTACAGCCATGCCGGCTATGTTCTGCTGCAGCTGGTGCTGGAACGGCGCTATCGCATGCCGATCGCGACGTTGATCGAAAGCCGCATCCTCAAGCCGCTCGGCATGACGTCGACCTTCGTTCCTGGCCGTGCCGAAGACAACCGCGCGGCGCTGGCGCCCGAGATCATGCAGCGCCTGGTCCAGGGCTACTCCCACGACGGCACGCCGATCGGCCCAATCGGCAATCAGCAGAGCTATTACGATTTTCCGGGTACCGGCCAGGTGTTCTCCTCGGCGCGCGATCTCGGCATCCTGCTGCAGGCCTGTCTCGACGGCGGGGTGATCGATCCCGAATTGCGCGCGGCATTGCAGATGACCATGCGCGAGAGTTTTCGTGTCGATGCGAAGTTCGGGCAGGCGATGGCATGGGAGCACGTGCGGCTCGACGGCGTCACCGTCATCGACAAGCCCGGCGGTCTCAACAATGCCTCGGCCTATATCGGCCTGGTGCCGGCGCGCAGGTTCGGCATCGTGCTGCTCGCCAATCGCGGCGACTATCCGCACGAAATCGCGCGCTACAGGATTCTGCCGGCACTCGCGCGACTCTGATCAAACCAGAATAGCCTAGCGACACTGCGTGCCAATCCGATGACACGGCCTGCACGCCCGGGCAGGGGATGCATGCAAAAATTGCGATGGCGCGGAACCATGATCGGCTGTATAAGCCGGTAGCTTCTTCTCCATGTTGAAGAGGCTGATATGAGTGATCTGAATAATTCCGATCTGCACGGTTGGCTTTCGCAACAGCCGCACGGCTTGCGAACCTACCGAACCCTCCAGGAAAAACTTGAGACCTTGAGCAGGCACGACCCCGAGCAACGGGCGATGTGTCGTCTGCTGAGCGGTCTCGTCGGCAATTACATCGAGGCCTTTGACGAGGAGCCGTTGCCCGTTGCGGTCGCCGACCGCGCCTATGGCCGGCTGCTCGATCTCGTAGCAAGCCTTGATTTCAAGGGAAATCCCGACCGGCGCCTCGCCGACATCAACCGCATCGCGTCCTGCGATCTCTTGAACTGAGCGCGCTTTACCTGTTCACTTTGTGAGCATGATCTCGGCGCAAGCGCATCGCGTTTGTCGCGAGGGAAAACCGCGTCGCACTTTTGCGGATCATGCTCTGGCGGCAAGCTCGCGATAGAGCGCGGCGTAGCGGCCGGCGCGATTGTGCCAGGAGACATCGGTGGCCATGCCGGCTAGCTGCAGCCGGCGCCAGGTCACCTTGTCGTTGAACAGCAGGTTCGCTGTGCGCAAGCCGTGGGCGAGCGCCTCCGAGGTGACGGGTGCGAACTTGATGCCGGTTGCCGCACTGCCCGTGATTGCGGCTTCGTCGAAGCCCTGCACGGTGTCGGCGAGGCCTCCGACATTGGCGACAACGGGGACCGCGCCGTAGCGCAGCGCGCAGAGCTGGGTGAGGCCGCACGGCTCGAAGCGCGACGGCACTGCGAGCGCATCGGAGCCTGCCTGGATCAGATGCGCCAGCGCCTCGTCATAGCCGATCACGACTGCGATCCGTCCGGGATTGTCGCGCGCCAGCGCAGCGAAGCGATCCTGTAGATCGCGATCGCCGCTGCCGAGCAGCGCCAGCTGGATGCCTTCGCCGAGCAATGTCGGAATATTGTCGAGCAGCAGGTCGAGCCCTTTCTGCCAAGACAGCCGGCTGATGACGCCGAGCAGCATCGCATCCGGCGCCGGATCGAGCCCGAAGCGCCGCTGCAATGCCGCCTTGTTGGCGGCGCGCTCCGCCATCTGCTCGGCGCTGAAGCGCGCAGCGATATCGGGATCGGTCGCTGGATTCCATACCGCGATGTCGATGCCGTTGAGGATGCCGCTCAGCACGTCGGAACGTTCGCGCAGCAGGCCGCCGAGACCCATGCCGCCCTCGTCGCTCTGGATCTCCTGTGCATAGGTCGGCGACACCGTGGTGATACGGTCGGCGAATTGCAGGCCGGCCTTGAGCAGGCTGATGGTGCCGTAATATTCGACGCCGTGAAGCGAGTAGGCCTCGCCCGGCAGGCCGAACATTGTGAGCATGTCCGGCGAGAACTGGCCCTGATAGGCGAGGTTGTGCACGGTCATCACCGTGCCCGGCCGCGGTTGCCCGCCATAATGCAGATAGGCCGGCGCGAGGCCGGCCTGCCAGTCATGCGCATGCACGATGTCGGGGACGAAGGAGGCGATCGCACCGCGGCCGATTTCCGCCGCCATCCGCGACAGCGCCGCGAAGCGGATGCCGTTGTCGGGCCAATCGCGGCCGTCGGGGCCGACATAGGGATTGCCCGGCCGCGCATAGAGATGCGGCGCGTCCAGCGCATAGAGATCGAGGCCGTCATGGGTGCCGCCGAGCACGCGCACCGCCCCGCCGTAGAACTCGCCCCACTGCAGCAGCGTCTCCGCCGAGGCCAGCGCGTTGAGCACGGCCGGATAGCCGGGCACCAGCGTCCGCGTCGCGACGCCGTGCTGCTGCAGTGCCGCCGGCAGCGCGCCGACCACGTCGGCGAGGCCGCCGGTCTTGACGATCGGGTAGACTTCCGAAGCGACCGCGAGGACGCGGATGGGCGTCATGTGCCGAGCCTGTCGATCATCGATTGCGTGATCAGCGTGATCCCGTTCTCGGTGGTGCGGAAGCGCTTGCCGTCGAATTCGGGATCCTCGCCGACCACGAGCCCTTCCGGAATCCGCACGCCGCGATCGATCACGACGTTCCTCAGCCGCGCGCCGCGGCCGACATTGACATAGGGCATGATCACCGCGTTCTCGACATTGGCGTAGGAATTGACATGAACGCCGGTGAACAGCAGCGAGCGGCGCAGCGACGCGCCCGAGATGATGCAGGCGCCCGAGACCAGCGAGGTCACCGCCTGGCCGCGCCGTCCGTCCTCGTCGTGGACGAATTTGGCGGGCGGAGTGATCTCGGCGTAGGTCCAGATCGGCCATGATCGATCGTAGAGATCGAGCTCGGGCACCACGTCGGTAAGATCGATGTTGGCGCCCCAATAGGCATCGACGGTGCCGGCATCGCGCCAGTAGGAGCGGGGATCGTCGCCGGAGCGGACGCAGGAATCGTTGAACTGATGCGCGATCGCCCGGCCGTGCTTCACGATATAGGGGATGATGTCCTTGCCGAAATCGTGGGCCGAGTTCGGGTCGGCGGCATCGCGGCGCAATTCGTCGAACAGGAATTCCGAATTGAAGACATAGATGCCCATGCTGGCCAGCGACTTGTCGGGCTTGCCGGGCATCGGTGGCGGATCGGCCGGCTTCTCCAGAAAGGACTGGATCAGGCCGTTCTCGTCGACATGCATGATGCCAAAGGCGCTGGATTCCGCGCGCGGCATCTCGAGGCAGCCGACCGTGACGTCGGCGCCGCTCTCGACATGCTGCTTCAGCATGATCTCATAATCCATTTTGTAGACATGGTCGCCGGCGAGCACCAGGATGTACTTGGTGCCGTGCGCCTCGAGGATGTCGATGTTCTGGTAGACCGCGTCGGCCGTGCCGACATACCACATCGTTTCAGAGACGCGCTGGCTTGCGGGCAGGATGTCGAAACTCTCGTTTCGCTCCGGGCGGAAGAAATTCCAGCCGCCTTGCAGATGCCGGATCAGGCTGTGCGCCTTGTACTGGGTCGCCACCGCGATGCGGCGGATGCCGGAGTTCACCGCATTGGAGAGCGCGAAATCGATGATGCGGGACTTGCCGCCGAAATACACCGCCGGCTTGGCGCGCCTGTCGGTGAGCTCCTGAAGTCTGCTGCCGCGTCCGCCGGCCAGCACGAAGGCGAGGGCGTAGCGCGACAATGGTTCATTTCCGACTGGTCTCATGGTCATCCTCCCAGAACTTCAGGCTGGCCCCGCTACCTTCTCTTGTCCGGAAGGCCTGATCGGGCGCCAACGGGGCCGATTGGAACGTAGCAAGAGCGTCCCGGTTGGGCAAAGCGGGATGGCGGGTTTTCGTTCCTTGGATTTCTTCTGCCGGGGAGCGGGGTTGCGACTTGGTTAAACCTATTGACGACGCGCGATTTCAGCCTAGAGCAGGCCTGCATATTTCCTCCGGACCGGCATCGCATGACAGTTTCTTCCGTCACCCCCCAGGACATCCGTGCAACGCTGCTGCTGCGCCGGGAGATCGCGCTGCTCGACGTCAGGCACGAGGCGGAATTCGCCACCGGCCATCCGCTGTTTGCCGCCAACATGGCGGCCGGCCGGATCGCGCTCGAAGCCGAGCAGCGCTTGCCGCGCAAGGACGCGCCGATCGTGCTCTATGACAATGGTGAGGGACTGGTCGCTGCCGCGGCCGACCAGTTGCGGCAGCTCGGCTATGGCAACGTCGCCGCGCTCGCCGGCGGCCTCAAGGCCTGGAAGGCGGCCGGCTACGAGGTATTCGAGGACGTCAATTCCTACGCCAAGGCGTTCGGGGAGCTGGTCGAGGCGCGCAAGCACACGCCATCGCTCAGTGCCGACGAGGTCGCCGCGCTGATCTCGGACAAGGCCAACATCGCGATCCTCGATGTGCGTCGGTTCGACGAATATGCCACCATGAACATCCCGGGCTCGGTCAGCGTGCCCGGTGCGGAGCTCGTGCTGCGCGCAGGCGGCGCGGCGCCCGATCCCGACACCACCATCATCGTCAACTGCGCCGGCCGCACCCGCTCGATCATCGGCACGCAGTCGCTGATCAATGCCGGCCTGCCCAACAAGGTGCGGGCACTGCGCAATGGCACCATTGGCTGGACGCTCGCCAAGCACGATCTCGAGCATGGCGCCGGCAAGCGCGGCGATGTCGGGCCGTTCGCGGGCGCCTCCGACAATGCCCGCGACGTCGCCTATCGGGCCGGCGTCCGCCACATCGGCGCGCGCGAACTCGCCGCGCTGGAGGGCGATGCGCACCGCACGCTCTATCGTTTCGACGTGCGCGATGCGGAGGAATATGCCGCGGGTCATCTTGCCGGCTTCCGCCACTATGCCGGCGGCCAGCTGGTGCAGGAGATCGACATGGCCGCGCCGGTGCGCGGCGCGCGCATCGTGCTGACCGACGACAAGAGCATCCGCGCCGACATGACGGCGTCCTGGCTCGCGCAGATGGGCTGGGAAGCTTACGTGCTCGAAGGCGGCTATGACGGATCACTGGAAGTCGGCCCGCCGCGCGTCGTGCCGAGGCCCGACCCCGCGCATCGCTACCGGCGTCCCTATGAAGGCACCGGCGTCGCGGAGCAGGCGATGCAGGCCTATCTCGATTGGGAGTACGGCCTCGTCGACCAGCTCCGCCGCGACGGGACCCACGGGTTTTATGTGATCTAGCACATGATGAGATGTGGTCGGACCTTGACCACGGAGAGACTGCGCCCCCTCTCCCGCTTGCGGGCAGGGCTATCGCATATGAGTAAAGAGTTCGAAGAAGAAGTCTTTGCTCCACATGGCGCGGCGCATTTTGCTGCTGATGGATGTTTTGGAGGGATGCATTCGCAAGATGTTCTGAGCAAGGCGACGGATCACAGCGAGGTTTTCCGGTCCGTAATCCTTGCGGGTTCGTGCGGCATCTTCGTCGAATACAACATCGAGAATCCAATGCAACTGGTTCTCGATGCTCCAATGCGCACGCACGACTTGGGCCATTGTTTCTGGCGAGAGCTTGCGCGAGAGCGCAATATAACGGGTGGCAGTTTCGCGCTTGCCGCTGGCCATGGTGCGTTCCGCTTCGATGCGACCAAACGCCTGGAGGCCAGGCAGCAAGGTGCGCGCCGCGGCCGGAACCGGCACCACGCTCGCGCGGCGTCGGTCGATCCGGCCGTGGGCCTTCTCCTCCGTGGCCAGCGAAGGAATGTCGTCGCCGGCCTTTGCGAAGGCGCGCTCGGCCTCCGCGTAAAGCGGACCATTGTTAGCCTTGAGACCGAGAGCATAATCGGCCTTGGCGTCCAATACCGCCTGTGCCATCGCCGGGTGGCAATGCAGCGCATCCGCCGTCACTGTGCAGCCCTTGAGGACAAGGCTGCCCAGCAATTGCAGGGTTGCGGCCACCTCGTTTCCACCGGGCGCCCGCGCTTGGGCCAAGGCCACTCGCGTCTGGGTATCCCAGATGCTCACCATCAGTGGCGGAAGGTAGGGCCGCCCCTTCTCGTAGCCACGCCGCAGGCTTTTGCCATCGATCGCCACAACCCCCGGCGCCGGCCGCAACCCGAGTTCCGCCCGCAGCGCCGCCATAAAGGCCGTAAACGCCTTCGCCAGTTCGTCCGGATCGAGCAGGCGGAACAGGCGACTGAAGGTATCGTGGCTCGGTGCCCCATGCGGCAGATCGACGATCGCGGAAAGTTCTTCCACGCGAGCTTCCACAAAATCGGCCACCTCGGCACCGCTCTTGGCCCCGCACAGCGTCGCCGCCAAAGTCAAAAACAATATAGTTCCAATAGGGTGACGAGCATTGATGTCGCGCGGGTCACGCACTTCTCGCAATATCGAAATGTAAGACTGCATCGGGCCTTCTCCGCAAAGAGAAAGCCACAACAGAATCTCTCAAACACCGATCCGCAAGTCGCGTTTTACTCATATGCGATTCCCCTGCGCTTGCGGGGGAGGGTTGGGGTGGGGGCTCTCTCCGCGAGTCGTATCATGGAGTGAGCCCCCACCCGGATCGCATCTGCCGATGCGATCCGACCTCCCCCGCAAGCGGGAGAGGTTCACCGAGTTTGTCGAGATACTTAACTCGGCCCTTACTTCGGCAGCGCCACCGGCGTCAGCTTGAACGGGCCGGGGTCCTTGCCCTTGTTGTCGCCGATCACGTAGGACAGCTTGCCTTCGGCGACCCAGCCGACATCGCCGACCTGCGTCACCGAGACCGGTTCGGCAAGGCCATCCTTGATGGTGTCGATCGTGGCGTCGCTGCCCTTCACCGTTACCTTGTCGAGCTTGCCGTTGCCCTCGATCAGCAGGAAACCGCTGCCATGGGCGCGCAGCGCGTCGGCATGATCGAGCGGCCGCGACGGCTTCAACTCTGTCACCGTGCCGGCCTTGCCGTCCTTCACCTCGATCTTGAACAGTTTTGCTGGAATGAAGGTCGTGACATAGAGGTTGCCGTCGGCGCCGATGGCGATGCCGTCGAGCCCGACGCCGTCCTTGGCCGGCGCGAGCTGCGGATCGGTGGCAAACGTCGCCAGCGCGGTGCCGCCGGGCTTCAGGCTGTAGACGAACGGCGCGAAGGAATCGCTGACATAAGCGGTGCCGTCGGCACTAACCACGATGTCGTTGCAGAACGATTTCGGATCGCTCAGGGCAAAGCTGCCCTTCGGCGCGCCGCTCTTGAGATCGAAGGTTTTCAGCCACGCGCCCTTGGTGTCGCTCGGCCCAGCGACGCCCATCGCGCTGATGTCGTTGGAGCAGACATAGAGCGTGCCGCTCTTCTCGTCGGCGAGCACGCCGAGCGTCGAGCGGCTGTCGGCGGCACCCGGCTTGACCAGCTGCTCGGCCTTGCCGCCGGAGATCTTGGTCACGCCGCCCTGATTGAAGCTGCCGACATAAAGCGTGCCGTCGGAGGTCGAGGTCACGCTTTCAGGGAAACTCTTTTCGGGAACGCCGACCGGAGCCGTTTCGGCGCGCACGTGGCCGGCCGCGCCAAGCGCAAGGATGGTGGCCGCAGCGCTCAGCAGATTCTTATTTTGACGCGTTTTCCTCACGCGAGCCGGTAACCACTTCGCCCGAAAACGCTCCAGTGATGCGCGGCGGATATTGAGCAGTTCTCCCGTTGCGCGCGGATGCTCCGCGTCGCCATTCTTTCTTATCATGATCGCGTTTCCTCAATGAACCTGGTTGGACCAGGCAGAATTGTGAGGCGATCGTCTCCGGCCGATGGTTGTTGTTGCAGGGTTCCCGACCGGATTGTTCACCCGCCTGCCTTGTCGCCATCGATATATACGATAGTATATATTGAAAGGGAAGCTGAAGCGGGAAGCAGCGAGCGCTGGAGAGCGCGTCATGGAGCGAGAATTGGCGTCGCGCCACCAATGCGTGTGCTGCGGTGGCGTCATCGACGGGCTCGCCGACGAGACGGCGATCGGACTCGAACCGCGGATCGGCTTGTTCACGGATGAGTGTGCGTTCGTCTGCAACGAATGCACCGCGAGCCTGATCGCGGCCGCAGCACGGCGCAGGCAGGAGAACGTTAGGCGGAAGCCGTAAGGCGCGACGCTTCCGCTTTCGTCATTGCGAGCGACGCAAAGCAATCCATCTATCCGTGAGCACGCGGATAGATGGATTGCTTCGTCGCTTCGCTCCTCGCAATGACGGGGCCACTAGCGGAACTCAATCCGGGCTGAACGCGTCGTACACCAGCTTGCGGAACGCCGGCGTGATGCGCTGGCGCTCGTTCTGGGTCTGCTCCAGCATGATGTAGATCATGTCGAGCTTCGGATCGACGCCGAAATAGGTTCCGCTGCCGCTGTCCCATTTCAACTCGCCGATCGAGCCGGGCGGCGGCGGCCTGGCGATGCCGGGATCGGTGCGCACCGCGATGCCGTAGCCATAACCGAAGCCGTCGCCCGGGAAGTACCAGTAGTCGCGGCCGACGCCGGAGCCCGGCCCGATATGGTCCCTCGTCATGTCCTTGAACGCAGCCGGGCTCAGATAGCGCTTGCCGTCGAACTCGCCGCCGTTGAGCAGCATTTGCGCGAAGCGCGCATAATCGAGAATGGTCGACACCAGGCCGCCGCCGCCGGACTCCCACTCCGGATGCGCGCGGCGGTCGTTCTCCCCGTCGATCAGGATCGTGTCAGACGGAAGCGGCTCGGCCAATCGCGTCCGTTCGGTCTCCGCATCGAGCACATATCTGGTGTCGTTCATCTTGAGGGGATCGAAGATGCGCTCCTTCTCGAACTGATAAAGCGTCTTGCCCGAGACGATCTCGATCACTCGGCCGAGCACGTCGGTGGAATGACCGTAGCGCCACAGCGTGCCGGGCTGCCGCGACAGCGGCAGCTTGGCGAGCCTTGCTGTGAATTCCTTGTTGTCGAACTTGCCGTCGAACAGATGGCCGGCGCGGTAGATCTTCTGGATCCAGTCGGCGCCGATATATTCGTAGGTGATGCCAGAGGTATGCCGCATCAGGTCTTCGATCGTGACGGGGCGGATCGGCGGCACCAGCTCGACCTTGGCCGGATCGTTGCCGCCATCCGGTTCGATCGCGACCTTCACGTCGGCGAAGGCCGGAATGTATTTCGACAGCGGGTCCCGTGGCGACAGCTTGCCGTCGTCGACCAGCATCATAGCGGCGGTGTTGGTGATCGGCTTGGTCATCGAATGCAATGCGAACATGGTGTCCGGCCGCATCGGCGACTTGGTCGTGACGTCACGATAGCCGAAGGTCTTCAGATAGACGGGCTTGCCGTGCTGCTGGATCAGGATGACCGCACCGGGCAGCTTGCCGCTCGCGACCTCGTTGTTGAAGAACTCGGTGATGCGTTCGAGCTTCTCCAGCGACGGGGCAGGGGCGTCGGAGGCGCGCGCCGCGCCCGATGTGACAAGTGCAAGACAAGCGACCGCGGCCGCACGAAGCGTCCGCATGGCCATGGGGACCGCTCGACCATATCCGTACGACATTGAAAAGCTGCCCCTGCCTGATGCCCTTGAGCGCCCGAACTTAGCGTGAGCGCTCCCGCGCACGATAATTATTTTCGAGCGAGTTTATTCCTTAACGATGGTCGAAAATTTACACAATTTGGGTGGCGCCGACCGGTGTGCGCACGGCGTTGGACAGCACCTGCAGCGCCTGGCTCAGCTCGGCGCGGTTGCGGGCGGCGCCGAGCGATACGCGCAGGCCGCGCGGCGCGGCTTCTCCGGCCGCAAAGGCGTCTTCGCCGACCACAGCGAGGCCATTGCGCATCAGATGCGAGAGCAGGTCGGTGCCGTCGAAATGCTTCGGCAGCGGCATCCAGAGATGGTGGCTCGCCGGCCGCGCCGCATAGGTCACACCCTTGAGGAAGCGGGTCGCGAGCTGCTGGCGCGCAGCCGCCTCGTTGCGGATGGCGCGGATGATCTCGGCGGCAACGCCGGAGCGCAGCCATTGCGTGACCAGCGCGACCATCAGCGACGGCGGCATCTGCATGGTGGCCTGCATGCCGGCGCGCATCCGTTGCTCGGTGGCGGCGTCGGGCGCCAGCAGATAGGCGACCCGCAGTGCGGGCGCGATGCATTTCGCGATGCTCGCGGCAAGGTAGGTGCGTTCGGGGATCAGGGTGGCAATCGGTGCCACCTGCGGTTCGAGCGGGCCGTAGACATCGTCCTCGATCAGCACGCAGCCGCGCTTCCGTATGATCTCGGCGATCGCCTTGCGTCTGATAGCGCCCATCGTCGCCGTGGTCGGGTTCTGCTGCGTCGGAATCAGATAGACGGCCTTCGGCTTGTGCTTGCGGCAGGCCTCGTCGAGCGCGTCGGGCCTTGCGCCCTCAGCGTCCATCGCAACGCCGACAAGCCTAACATCGAGCCGCGCGGCCGCGGCCTTGATGCCGGGAAACGTCAATGCCTCCGTCAGCACCACGTCACCCGGCGATGTCAGCGCCAGCAGGGCGTTGAAGATGATCGCCTGCGACCCCGGATAGATCACGATCCGGTCGGCCGATGCGTTCGGCACGCGCGGCGCGAGCCATGCGGCACCGACCTCGCGCTCGTCAGCGGTGCCGCCGGGACGCGTGTAGCCGAGATAGGCGGAGAACCCCGCCTCGGAGCGGATGGTCGCAAGTCCCTGTGCGATGCGCAGGTCGAGATTGGCCTCGACCGGCTGCGGCGGCAGGTTCATCGACAGGTCGATGTTGACGGGCGCTGATAGCTCGGACGCCGCGCGCGCCGTGGTCTCCGACACGAAAGTGCCCTGGCCAACGCGGGCGTCGAGTAGCCCGCGCCGCCGCGCCTCGCCATAGGCGCGCGTCACCGTGGTCAGATCGATATCGAGCGCGGTCGCCAGCGCGCGGTGGGTCGGCAGCCGCTGGCCGCGCACCAGCCGGCCGCTGGCGATATCGGCCGCAAGCGCGTCGACGATGCGCAGGAACATCGGGCCGTGCCATTCCGAAACTGTAGGGATCCAATCCATGCAATCCGACGCTTTGTCTTTGATTGTATGCTCTTCAAATCATATTGTATGGATCATCAGATCAGGTCAAGGACAACGACCAAGGACGACGACAATGACCGAGACGGTTTCCCTGCCAAAGGCGATGTTGCGCGGCTTCACGATGAAGTGCCCGAGCTGCGGGCGCGGCCATCTGTTCGGCCGCTTCCTTAAAGTTGCTGACCATTGCGAGGTCTGCGGCGAGGACTTCACCCCGCAGCGTGCGGATGACTTTCCGGCCTATCTCGTGATCGTCGTGGTTGGCCACGTCGTGGTGCCGGCGCTGCTCTGGATGGAAATGACCTACGCGCCGCCGGCCTGGCTGCAACTGGCAATCTGGCTGCCGTTCACGCTGTTCAGCGCGCTCGGACTGTTGCAGCCGACCAAGGGCGCGATCGTCGGCCTGCAGTGGCAGCTCGGGATGGAGGGATTTGCGGCAACGCGGCGTCGTGCTGTGCCGGTGCAGGCGCGGAGCAGCGTCGGACGGACGCGCGACTTGTCCGCCGTAGCTCAGCGAGCGAAGGCGGAAGCCTGACGCAGACTACGGAATCGTAGCCCGGATGAAGCGCAGCGAAATCCGGGGTTCGTCCCGCAGGCGATACCGTCCCGGATTGCGCTACGCTTCATCCGGCTACAGATCATCAAATCGGATGATGATGGGACCGGAACATCCGGCCCTTCTCCGTCACCAGCACCACCGCGAGCGCGGCCAGCGTGCAGAGGAAGAAGCCGGTCGCGAACGGCAGCAGCGTGCCGTCGTAATCCTGGCCGATCGTGGTGCCGACGCCGATCCCGAGCAGCGTGGTGATGGTGCCGTAGAGCGAGGAGGCGGTGCCGGCGATCTTGCCCTGCGGCTCCATCGCCAATGCAGTGAAGTTCGCCATCATCAACCCGAACGCGAACATCATCAGGCCCGACAGCATCATGAACAGCGGCAGCGACAGCGTGTCGGTCTTCACGGCAACGAACAGTGCGCCTGCGACGACCGCAAAGCCGGTGAGTGCGGCGTGCGAGATCACGCGCATGCCGATGCGGCCGACGATGCGCGAATTGAGGAAGCCGGCGATCGCAACGCCGACCGCGCAGGCCGCGAAGGCGACCGGGAAATAATGTCCGAGCTTGAAGACCTCGGTGAAGATCTGCTGCGACGAGAACACGAAGGCAAACAGCGAGCCCTGCACGCCGCCGGCGGCGAGCGCGTAGCCGAGCGTCTGGCGGTTGGTGACGGTCTGGCGGAACGCTGAGAGCACCTCCGGAATTGCCAGCGACTTGCGCAGTTCCTTAGGGAGCGTCTCTGGCATCCGCATCGCGCTCCAGGCCAGCGCGATCACGCCATAGATCATCAGCAGCACGAAGATGCCGCGCCAATGCGTCAGCAGCTTCACCGCCTGGCCGAATGACGGCGCGATCACGGGGACTGCGATGAACACCATCATCGCGAGCGACATCACGCTCGCCATCCGCCGTCCGGCGTAGCAGTCGCGCACGATCGAGGTCGCGATCACGCGGGTTGCCGCGGTGCCGAGCCCTTGCAGCGCGCGCGCCAGCAGCAGCGTCTCGAACGAGGGCGCCATGATCGCGAGCAGGCCGGCGATGGTGTAGACGGTCATGCCGCCGAGCAGCACCGGGCGGCGGCCGAAGCGGTCCGACAGCGGGCCCATCACGAACTGGCCGACGCCGAAGCCGACCAGGAAGATCGACAGCACCATCTGCGGACGGTTGGCGTCGGCGATCTGGAATGCGGAACGGATGTTCGGCAGCGCCGGCAGCATCATGTCCATTGCCAGCGGGTTCAGCGCCATGATGGAGGCAATGACGACGACGAATTCCGGAAAGCCCATCGGGCGGTGGCCTGAGGACACCCAGGCATCGGCATTGATGTCAGACACTTAAGACCTCTTGGAGAGCAGGGATCATAGTGGCTTTGTTGCGTTGCACAATCAGCGTTTCGGGATGGGAGACCGTCGACGGCGGGTGAGGTAATCCGGTCATGGAACCGGCCCTGAGGGCACCGGTTTGGGGCATTATCGTTGCTGGTGCAACTATTTCCTCGTGCCGCGCGGAAAGCTCTGCTATCCCGGTACCAGCACCCGTGCAGGGCAGGCGCTTCGCCGCCGACCACGCCCGCATGGTCAAGAACGTCTTTGGGGAGGCCACATGTCCATCGAAATGTCCGCGCGCTCGCGCGGCGCTACGCTGTCGGATGAGGAGCGCAAGGTCCTCACCGCAACGCTCGTCGGCACCACGATCGAATGGTACGACTTCTTCGTCTACGCCCAGGCGGCGGGCCTGGTGTTCGGCGCGCTGTTCTTCGCGCCGATGAACGCCAACAATCCGCTGCTGGCGCAGATCGTCTCGTTCGCGACGCTCGGCCTGTCATTCCTGTTCCGTCCGCTTGGCGCCATCGTCTGCGGCCATCTCGGCGACCGCTTCGGCCGCAAGAACATGCTGGTCGCCACGCTGCTGCTGATGGGCGCCGCGACCGCGCTGGTCGGCCTGCTGCCGACCTATGCGCAGATCGGCGCCTGGGCGCCGGCACTCCTTATTCTGCTTCGCATCCTGCAAGGCTTCTCGGCCGGCGGCGAGTGGGGCGGCGCAGCGCTGATGTCGGTGGAGTCGGCACCTCGCGACAAGCGCAGCTTCTTCGGTTCGTTCCCGCAGATCGGCACGCCGCTCGGCATGATCCTGGCGACCGGCGTGTTGTGGGTGCTCACCACGACGCTCGGCAAGCAGGCGATGATCGAATGGGGCTGGCGCATCCCGTTCCTGCTGTCGATCCTGCTGATCGTCGTCGGCATCGTGATCCGCCGCACCGTGGAGGAATCGCCGGTGTTCAAGGCGATGCAACGGCGGCACCGGGAATCCTCCGCGCCGCTGAAGGAATTGATGCGCAATCATGCCAAGGAGATTTTCCGCACGGCGCTGATCTTCATGGCCAACAATGCGGCCGGCTATATCCTGATCGCGTTCATCATCAGCTACGGCGCCAACACGCTGAAGATGCCGTCCGACCAGCTGCTGCTGATCGGCACGCTGGCGGCGGTGAGTTGGTTCATCTTCACGCTCCTGGGCGGCATCCTCGGCGACAAGATCGGTCGCGTGCGCTGTTTCCAGATCGGCTACTCCCTGATGGTGCTGTGGGCGGTGCCGATGTGGTTTTTGATCGACAGCAAGAACCTCTTGCTGTTCTTCATTAGCGCCGTCGGCCTCACCATCGCGCTTGGCTTGTCCTATGGCCCGCAGGCGGCGCTCTATGCCGAGCTGTTTCCGGCCAAGGTGCGCTATTCCGGCGTCTCGATCGGCTACGCGCTCGGCGCCATTTTCGGCGGCGCCTTCGCGCCGATGATCGCGCAGTGGATCATCGGCACCTACGGCGAGTCCTGGCGGGTCGGCGTCTACATCGCGGTGCTGTCGCTGATCTCGCTGATCACGGTGTCGACCATCAAGGACCCGCAGGGCGTCGATCTGAACGTGAATGATGCAGGCGTGTAGGCTATGAGGGGTGTCTCCCGTCATTGCGAGGAGCGATAGCGAAGCGATCCATGGCTCCGCGTATGCCGCGCGATGGATTGCTTCGCTGAGCCTGTCATCGGGCGCGCGTTCGCGCGACCCGTTGGCTCGCAATGACGGGATCATGCCCCAGCCAGCGCCGCAATGTCGGGCGCCGTCACCTAGATGCGGGCGCCGCGGTTGTAGCCGTCGACGAGCTGATTGTAGTCGCGCATCAGCCGGGCCGGCGATCCTTCCACCATCCAGCCGGAGCCGGCGTTGCTCAGCATCATCTTCTCACCCGAGCTGTAAGGCACCTTGTCGCGAACGCGGCGCATCAGTTGCTTGGCCGTGGTGAGGAATGATTTCGCGCTGCCGATGAACATCGAGCCGAGCTTGACGTCGCCGTCCTTGCCGGAGGCGTCCTCCGTTGCCTTCACCGTGGCCTCATACTCGTTGAGCGCCTGGGTTATCGCGTCGATGTCGGGTTTGTCGGCCTGCTGCGCGCGAAGCACGCGTGTGGCCTGGATCATCAGGGCCTCGACATAGTAGTGCGACTTGCGGCCTTCGCTCGCCTCGATCGCGGCCAGCTGCTCGGCGGCGCGCTTGTCATTGATCGCCTCGACGCCGGCGCGCAGCGCCTTGTCGGCGCTGGCAAACGCATCCCATGCCGCGACCAGGCGCGGATGCAGCGCCTTGCCCTTGGCCATCTTGTCGTCCTTGTAATTCTCCTGGCTGTAATAGTCGTCCGCCTCCTTCAACAGCGGCTCGAGCGTGGTGACGGCCGCAACATAGGCATTCGCAGCGGCCTCAAGCTCGGCATCGTGCGGGTCCGCCGCATTGGCGGCCGCGACGCTCGTCTTGCAGTCGGAAGTGTCGTAGATCGTGTAGGTGCCGTAGATGATCCGCTCCTTGCCGGTGGGACCGCTCTTGGCGGCCCAGGAAAAGTAGCGGTCGCGGGATTCGTACGATCGCGCCGAGAGACGGTTGATGCACCCGACATAGGCATTCATCTTATGCGTCAGTTGCGCGCTCGCCGGTGACGCAGGCGGGGCCTGTTGGGCGGCGGCCGGTTCGAGAAAAGCAGCGATGGCTGCAACCACAAGGAATGCCGTATTTCGCATCGGGAGTTTGCCCTCATCTCAGCCGGAAGTTGGCCGCCCTCAGCCTGGGAGATTATGTGACGCAGAACGTGACCGTCACGCGAGCCTCCGCCGAGGCCGCGCGGCACAGTATCGATAGACTCGTTTGTCGGCTACGGGCAAAAGCCGACGATTGATCGCCGGGACCCGGCGTTGATGGCCGCGCCTACTTCCCGAGCATCGCCTTCAACTTCAGCACCGCGCTGTCGGGCGTCGTCAGTACTGGCCGACCGGTAACTTCGGCGACGCGCTCGGCCGCCGGCGCCATGCTGTATTGGGCAAGCGCGATCAGGTCGCAGTCGCGCAAGTCCTTGCTTGCCTCGACCACGATGCGATCATGCTCGGCGCGGTCGCCGCGATCGAGCGCGGCCAGCGCGCCCTCGGCGAGTTTTGGCACCAGCGTCACCGACGCAGGAAATTCCGGCGGCATCGACACCAGCGTCGGCGGGAAGGTCGAGAGCAGGCCGATGCGCTTTCCCTGTGCTGCCGCCTGTTCGATCATCGCCTCGTTCGGCTTCAGCACCGGCATCGGTGCGTGTGCGCGCGCGACCGCCTCGATGCAGGGGCCGAACGCCGAGCAGGTGAAGAGAATACCGTCAGCGCCGGTGCTGGCCGCATAGCGGCCCATAGTCAGAAAGCGCTCGGTCATGCGATCAGTGAGCTTGCCATCGCGCGCGAGGTCGGCGGAGAGGCTGTCATCGAGCAGGTTCATCAGCCGCGCCTCAGGCCAATGGCGCGCGAACGAGGCCTCGATCGGCACGATCGAATGCTTCAGGGCATGAATGAGCGTGATGCGCATGAGGTTGTTACCGCCTCTTCCTTTTTCTCCCTTTCCCCGCCCTTCGCGGGGGAGAGGGCAGGGGTGAGGGCCCCTCTCCCCGCGAGCGAGGGCGGAGGTCGCAAATCTATCAACTCGTCATTACGAGGAGCGATAGCGACCAATCCATCTCGAAGCTTGCGGCGCGATGGATTGCTTCGCTTTGCTCGCAATGACGGGAGGGATAGATTCTTAGGTCATCACTTGAACGGGATCGCGTACATCAACCCACCCTTGCTCCAGGTGCCGTTGAGGCCGCGCTCGAGCTTCAAGGGGCTCGCCTTGCCGACATTGCGCTCGAAGATCTCGCCGTAATTGCCGCCGGCCTTGATCGCCGCGACCAGCCATTTGTTGTCGAGCCCGAGCCGCGAGCCGAGATCGCCGGACGCACCGAGCAGGCGCTGGATCGCCGGGACCTGCGACTTCGTCATCTCGTCGACATTGGCCTGGGTGACGCCGAGTTCTTCAGCTTCGACCAGGCCGTAATGCAGCCAGGTGATGATGTCGCTCCACACCTCGTCGCCGTTGCGGGTGAACGGGCCGAGCGGCTCCTTGCTGATGGTCTGCGGCAGCACGACATAGTCGTCGGCCTTTGGTGCCGCGGTCGCCACCGCGCCGGCAAGCGCGGAGGCGTCCTGGGTCATGGCATCGCAGCGGCCGCCGAAGAAGGTCTGGTACATGGTGTCGGGGCGGTCGAACACCAGCGGCTTCCAGTCGATGCCGTTGGCGCGGCCGTAATCGCCGAGCGTCACCTCATGCGTGGTGCCTTGGGCTACGCAGACGGTGGCGCCCTTGAGATCCTTCAGCTCCTTCACGCCAAGGTCCTTCTTCACCACAAAGCCCTGGCCGTCGTAGAAATTGACCGGGCCCTGGCGCAGGCCGAGCGTGGTGCCGCGCAAGTAAGTCTGCGTCGAGTTGCGGTAGAGCACGTCGATCTCGCCCGACTGCAGCGCGGTGAAGCGGTTCTGCGCGGTCAGCGCGACGTAGCGCACCTTGGCGGGATCACCGAGGATGCCGGCGGCGAGCGCGCGGCAGTAATCGACATCGAGGCCCTTGAAATTGCCCTGCGAGTCCGGCGCCGAGAAGCCGGCAAAGCCGGTCGAAACGCCGCACACCAGCGTGCCGCGCTGCTTGATAGTGTCGAGCGTCGCCGCGCTTGCGGTTGAGACACTTGCGACGAGCAGGCTCGCCGCGATGATCACGTTCCTCATTCTGTCCTCCTCCTAATGACCGATGTCTTTCAATGCGCTGTCTACAGCAGCGCCTAGCCTTTCGACGATCATGTCGATGTCGCCGGAAGTTGCGATATAGGGCGGGGCGAGCAGCACATGGTCGCCGCGTTGGCCGTCGGCTGTGCCGCCCGACGGATAGCAGCCGAGCCCGCCGGCGAACGCCGCCGACTTGATCCGCTGATGCAGCTTCAGCTTGGGATCGAACGACTGCCGCGAGCCGCGGTCGGCGACCAGCTCGATCCCCCAGAACAGGCCGCGACCCCTGATGTCGCCGACGTGGCGATGATTGCCGAAGCGTTCGACCAGCCGCTGCTCGAGCTGGCGGCCGCGCTCCTTGACCTGGTCGAGCAACTTTTCTTCCGCGATCGTCTTCTGCACCTCGAGCGCGGCGGCGCAGGCGAGCGGATGCGCCAGATACGTATGGCCGTGCTGGAACGCGCCGGAGCCGTTGCGCACGGTGTCGACGATATTGCCGCTCGCGAGCATTGCGCCGATCGGCTGATAGCCGCCGCCGAGTCCCTTGGCGATCGCCTGGATGTCGGGCGAAATGCCTTCCTGCTCCCACGCATGCAGCGTGCCGGTGCGGCCCATGCCGCACATCACCTCGTCGAGGATCAGGAGCGCGCCGTGGCGGTTGCAGATCTCGCGCACCGCCTTGAAGTAACCTTCCGGCGCCGGCACGCAGCCGGCGGTGGCGCCGACCACGGGCTCGGCGATGAAGGCTGCGACATTCTCCGGGCCGAGCCGCTGGAATTCGGCCTCGAGCTCGGCGGCGAGGCGGGCCACAAAGGCGGCCTCCGATTCATCGTCGCGCTTCTCGTGATAGGCGAAGGCGGGCGTGACATGGCTGAACGACGGCGACAGCAGCGGCGCGTAGGGCTCGCGGCGCCAGGCGTTGCCGCCGGCCGACAGCGCGCCAAGCGTGTTGCCGTGATAGCTCTGCCGCCGCGCGATGAAGCGCGCGCGCTTCGGCTCGCCGCGCTCGATGAAATATTGCCGCGCCAGCTTGATCGAGGCCTCGATCGCCTCCGAGCCGCCGCTGACGAAATAGACATAGCCGAGGCCGCCGGGCTCACGGCCGACCAGGCGCTCGGCGAGCTCTTCCGCAGGCTCCGACGAGAAGAAGCTGGTGTGCGCGTAAGCAAGCTTTGAGGCCTGCTTGGCGATGGCCGCCAGAATTCGCGGATGCTGATGGCCGAGGCAGGACACTGCGGCGCCGCCGGAGGAATCCAGAATGCGGTGGCCATCCTCTCCGATCAACCAGACGCCGTCGCCCCCGACCGCCTTTGGCGGGGTTTCGCGCAGGCTGCGATGCATCACGCGGCTCTTATTGGCGGCCATGACACTCATCCTTTCTCGACAGTGTATTGCGACATCTTGGCAAGCCGGCCCTCGGTTTCCTCCAGCTTGCGCTTGGCGCTCGCGCCGCCCAGCGTGAAGGCGACGGCGGCGAGCGACTGGGCGACTGCGATCGCGCCGGTGAGGCTCGGGAAGAAGCCGGGGGAAGAGGCGGCCTCGAACAGCAGCAGGTGATCGGCGCCCTCGGCCATCGGCGCGGCGATCGTGTCGGCGATCGCGATCAGCGTGGCGCGCGCCTGATGCGCCGCACGCGCCGTCTCGACGCTGACCAGCGTGTAGGGTGCAAAGCCGATCACGACCACGGCGTCATCAGAACGGAAGGCGCCATGGTCGAGGTCGAACGGACCGGAACCACCGACCAGTTGCACGGCGTCGGGACGGAACAGGCGAAGCTGGTAGGTCAAGAGTTCCGCGACGCTGCGGCAGCTGCGAAATCCCGTGATCCAGATCCGGCTCGCCGTGTGCAGCGCACGCGCGGCATCCGCGATCGCGTTCGCGGAAATCCGCGCAAGGCCTGCGGCTTCCGCCTCGAGCTTCTCGTGAACCAGCTTGACGTCGGCATTCGGCCCGCCGCGGCGGCTCCTCGCGCGGCCGGAGAATGGCGAGCCCTGCGCCGGCCTCCGCGCCTCGGTGAGTGCGGCGCGCAATTCGTCCCAGCCGGAATAGCCGAGCGCTTTGGCCAGACGGGTGAAGGAGGCGGGATCGGCGCCGGCGACGGAGGCAAGCTCGCGCATCGAGCGGGTGGTGGCGTCATAATCATTGGCTGCGACAAACCGACCAACCTCCTGCAACCGCATTGGCAGCGACGGCAATGCGCTGCACAATTCGTTGAGGGGCGATGGTTTCGGCTGTGCCTGGGCCATGAAACATATGTTGCACAATTATCAATTTGGTGCAACATATGACGCGCGCATGGCCGATTTGAGTTTGACGCGTTTTCTTCACGCGATCCGGAACCCACTTCGTTCGAAAACGGTTTTGCGCATGGCAGAAGATCGCTTCTCACCGGGATCCTTGTGCTGTGACGACATCGACGCCGAAACGCCCTCCCGCCCGGTCTTCAAGTCGGACTTGGCGGCTTTCGCTCAGCGATCCCCGCGTCGCCGGCCTGTTCTGGCAGATCCTGGTGGTCGGAATCGCGGTCGCGATCGTCGCCTTCCTGTGGTCGAACGCGATCCATAATCTCTCGGTGCGGCGCATCTCGACCGGCTTCGCCTTCCTCGGCCGCGAAGCCGGCATGCCGATCGCCGACAGCTGGATCGACTACACGCCGAAGGACACTTACCTGCGGGCCTTCATCGTCGGCATCGTCAACACGCTGCGCGTCGCCGTGATCGGCATTGTGCTGGCGACTGTGATCGGCACGCTGGTCGGCATTGCCCGGCTGTCGTCGAACTGGCTCTTGGCGCGGCTCGCCGCCGTCTATGTCGAGGTGCTGCGCGACCTGCCGCTCTTGCTGCAGCTTTTGTTCTGGTACGTGCTGATGCAGGGCCTGCCTGCGGCGCGCCAGGCGTGGAAGCCGGTCGAGGGCGTCTATCTTTCCAATCGCGGGCTGATCCTGCCGTCGGTCCCGCTGCATGAGGCCAATTGGTGGACCATCCTGGCGCTGGTCGCAGGCCTGATTGTTTTCACGCTCGTCAGGCGCCGCCTGATCGCGCAGCAGATGCTGGACGGCCGGGCGCGGCCGGCCTGGCCCTATGCGCTCGGCCTCGTCGTCGCGCTGCCTGCGCTGGTGTCGTTGCTCTCGGGCGCGAACTGGAGCATCATGCTGCCGGAGTTGCGCGGCTTCAACTTCGTCGGCGGGCTGACCCTGGCGCCGGAGTATTTCGCGCTGCTGATCGCGCTCGTCACCTATACCTCGGCCTTTATTGCGGAAATCGTGCGCAGCGGCATCCAGGCGGTGCCGCGCGGCCAGTCGGACGCCGCCAAGGCGCTCGGGCTGAAGCGCAGCTTCGTGTTGCAGCACATCGTGCTGCCGCAGGCGCTGCGCGTCATCATCCCGCCGATGACCAGCCAATACCTGAACCTGACGAAAAATTCCTCGCTCGCGGTCGCGGTCGGCTACCAGGACATCGTCTCGGTCGCCAACACCACGCTGAACCAGACCGGGCAGGCGATCGAGTCGATCGCGCTGATCATGATGGTGTTCCTCACCATCAGCCTCGGCATCAGCCTGTTCATGAACTGGTACAATGCGCGCATCGCGCTGGTGGAGCGCTGACATGAGTTCGGTCGCCCACCTGCCACAGGATCCATTGCCGATCGGCCCGCGCCCCGCACCACGGGCGCTCGGTGGTCACCTCACCGCGTGGCTGCGCGCCAATCTGTTCGCCTCGATCCCTTCCAGCATCATGACGCTGCTCTTGCTGTTCCTGCTCGGCAAGGCGTGCATTGGCCTCTGGCAGTGGGGCATCGCCAACGCGGTCTGGATCGTCTCCGGCAACGACAGCAGCGCCTGCCGCGCGCTGCGCGGCGTCGGCGCCTGCTGGGCGGTCGTCCCGGAGAAGTACCGCTTCATCCTGTTCGGCACCTATCCATTCAGCGAGCAGTGGCGGCCGGCGCTCGCGGTCGTGATCTTCATCGCGCTGTTCGCGGTCTCGAGCCGCCGCAGCTTCTGGCGCAAGGAGCTGTTCCTGCTGTGGGCCGCGGCCCTGATCGTGATCGGCTGCCTGATGTGGGGCGGTTTCCTTGGTCTCACCTTCGTCACGCAGGACCGCTGGGGCGGGTTGCCGGTGACGCTGATCCTTGCGACCTTCGGACTGGCGTTCGGCTTCCCGCTCGGCATCCTGGTCGCGCTCGGCCGCCGCTCGAAACTGCCGGCGATCCGCTCGCTCTGCGTGCTCTATGTCGAATTGATCCGCGGCGTGCCGCTGATCAGCCTCTTGTTCATGGCGAGCGTGATGTTCCCGCTGTTCATGCCTGACGGCGTCAACATCGACAAACTCTTGCGCGCGCAGATCGCCTTCATCCTCTATGCCGGCGCCTATCTCGCCGAAGTCGTGCGCGGCGGCCTGCAGGCGGTGCCGCGCGGACAGTATGAAGCGGGGGATGCGCTCGGCCTGTCCTATTGGCAGAAGCACGCGCTGATCGTGCTGCCGCAGGCGATCCGCCACGTCATCCCGCCGCTGGTCAACACCTTCATCGCCTTCTTCAAGGACACCAGCCTGGTCCTGATCATCGGCATCTTCGACCTCTTGACGACCGCCAAGACCGCGATCGTCGATCCGGCCTGGCAGTCCTTCAGCGTCGAGGTCTATGTCTTCGTCGGCGTGATCTACTTCGTGTTCTGCTTTGCGATGTCGCGCTACAGCCGCAGCCTCGAGGCGCAGCGCGGAACGAACTGAGCGATCGTCGCTCGTCCTCAAATGTTCGGTCTGCCGTCATGCCCGGGATGAGCCCCGGGCAGGACGGCCCTTTGGGGCGATCGCCCCTCTTGCCAAGCCGTCTCGGTCCAATTTATGATCATAAAATGGATAAATCGGCCCTTCCGTCCCTGGACCCCTCGCGGCGCGCCTCGATCAAGCGCAAGCGGTCGGACGCGGTTGCCGACCTGATCCGCAGCCACATCTTCCAGGCCGGCTTGCAGCCGAACGACCGGCTGCCACAGGAGCCAGAACTGATCGAGATGTTCGGCTGCAGCCGCTCGACCATCCGTGAAGCGCTCAAATCATTGGAGGTGCAGGGGCTGGTGCAGAACACCACCGGTCCCGGCGGCGGCGCACGGGTGGCGCCGGTGTCGATCAACCGGATCGTCGGCCTGCTCAGCAACTACTTCTATTTCCAGTCGGTCTCGACCGCGCAGATCTACCAGATCCGCCGCCTGATCGAGCCGGAGCTCGCCTTCAGCGTGGTCGGCCACCTCACGCCGGAGCATCTCAAAGCGCTCGACAAGGCGATCGCGGTCCAGGAGCATCATCCCGGCGGCGCGGAGGACTGGGAGCATCACCGCCATGCCGAGATCGACTTCCACGACATCCTGATCGAGGCTTGTCCCAATCCGCTGCTCGGCCTGGTCGCCCGCTTCGTCAACGAGGCGATCCGTCATCTCATCGGCAAGCTCGGCGTGCAGGAATTCGCATCCAGCTTCACCTGCGAGAATATCGAGTTTCACAAGCGCCTGATGGCTGCGTTCCGCTCCGGCAACGCGGCGCGTGCCCGGCGTGTGATGCTCGATCATGTGCTGAGCGCCGAAGCCGTCGTCGTCCCCGCAGAGGACCGGCGGATGGACCTGCCGGTCTTTCACCAGCCGTTGCGGCTCGACTGAACCGCATCGGCAGACTGCTGCATCACGCGTTGGAGGAAACAGCAATGGTCACGCGGCGCGAGAATGAATTGTGGAGCTGGTCGGCGGTCGACCTGGCGCGCGCGATCGCAACGCGCGCGATTTCCAGCCGGGACGCCGTGCAGTCCAGCCTCTACCGCATCGCCGCTGTCAATCCGGCGTTGAACGCCATTGTCGAGGTGCTGGCGGATGAGGCCCTGGCCGCCGCGGATACCGCGGACGCCGCGGTGAAATCGGGCGCGGAACTCGGCGTGCTGCATGGCGTGCCGGTCACGATCAAGGTGAATGTCGATCAGCGCGGTCACGCCACCACCAACGGCGTCGTCGCCTTCCGCGACGTCATCGCCATCGAGGACAGCCCGGTGGTCGCGAATCTTCGCAAGGCGGGCGCGGTCATTGTCGGCCGCACCAACACGCCGGCCTTCTCGCACCGCTGGTTCACCAACAACGATCTGCACGGCGCGACCTATAATCCCTGGAGCCGCCGGCTGACGCCGGGCGGCTCCAGCGGCGGCGCCGCATCGGCGGTCGCTTCCGGCATGGGCGCGATCGCGCATGGCAATGATTTCGGCGGCTCGATCCGCTATCCGGCTTACGCCTGCGGCGTCGCCGGCCTGCGCCCGACGCCGGGACGGATCCCCGCCTTCAATCCGTCGGCCACCAGCGATCGTCCGATCACGGCGCAGATGATGTCGGTGCAGGGACCGCTCGCGCGCTCGGTCGCCGATCTGCGCGCCGGCCTCGCTGCTATGGCGCAGGCGGACGCCCGTGACGGCACTTGGCTGCCGGTACCCCTGGAAGGCACGCCGCTGAAGCGACCGATCGGCGTTGCGATCGCGCCGGCGCCATTCGGCGACGAGGCGCCGGAGATCAGCGCAGCGGTGAGCGCCGTCGGACGCTGGCTCGCGGAGGCCGGCTTTGCCGTGGAGGAGACCCCGCCGCCGCGGCTCGCCGAGGCTGCCGATCTCTGGCATCGCCTCGTCATCAATGAGGAGCGGCGTGTGCTGGCGCCGATGATCCGCAAATTCGGCGACGACAGATCCCGCTACAATCTCGAGGGCCATATTGCGTATGCGCCCGAGCTCGACGGCGATCAGGTACTCGCCTGCTTCGAGCAGCGGCTCGCCATCGTGCGGGCCTGGCAGCTGTTCCAGGAGCGCTGCCCCGTCATCATCCTGCCGGTCTCGGCGCAACTGCCGTTCCGCTTCGATCAGGATCAGGAAGATGCTGACGTCGTTCACGCGCTGCTCGACGCGCAGCGGCCGCTGCTCGCGGTGCCTGCGCTCGGCTTTCCGTCGGTCGTGGTGCCGACGGGGACCGCCGGCGGCGTGCCGGTCGGCGTCCAGGTGATCGCCGGCCGCTTCCGCGAGGATGTCTGTCTCGCCGTCGCCGAGGTGATCGAGGCGCGTGCGTCGACGCTGACGCCGATCGATCCGCGCGACTGAACCCATAACAACGCACCTAACGCAACGGGAGGAATACCACGTGACGAAGACACCGATCTGGCAATGGTCCGCCGTGGACACGGCGGCGGCGATCAGGAACAACGAAGTGACATCGGAGCAGGTGGTTCGCGCCCATCTCGACCGCATGCAGGAGGCCAACCCGGCGCTTAACGCCGTCGTCGTCGATCTCGGCGCGTCAGCGATGCAGGCCGCCAAGGCGGCGGATGCAGCGCTGGCGGCGAGCAAAGGGAAGGGCGGCGCCGTCGGGCCGCTGCACGGCGTGCCAGTCACGATCAAGATCAACATCGACGTCGAGGGCCAGGCCAATTCGAACGGCGTGGTCGCCTTCAAGGACAACATCGCCCCGGGCGACTCGCCGGTGACGGCCAATCTCAAGAAGGCCGGCGCCATCATCATCGGCCTGACCAACACGCCGGAATTCTCGCTGCGCGGCTTCACCGACAACCCGCTGCACGGTTTGACGCGCAATCCCTGGAACGCGGAGGTGACGTGCGGCGGGTCATCCGGCGGCGCCGGCGCGTCGATCGCGGCCGGCATCGGCACCATCGCGCATGGCAACGACATCGGCGGCTCGCTGCGCTGGCCGGCCCATTGCAACGGCATCGCCACGATCAAGCCGACCCAGGGCCGGATTCCGGCATTCAATCCGAGCGCAACGGCAGAACGGCCCCTGATGGCGCAGTTCATGTCGTCGCAGGGACCCCTGGCGCGCCACGTCGCCGACGTGCGTCTCGGCCTCGAGGTGATGGCGCAGCGCGACCCGCGCGATCCGTGGTACGTGCCGGCGCCATTGCAAGGGCCGAAGCCCGCCGCACCGGTCAAGGTCGCGCTCGCAAAGATCCCCGAGGACATGGCGACCGATCGCGGCGTGATCGCGCTTCAACGCAAGGCGGCCGATCATCTGGCCGATGCGGGCTACGCGGTCAGCGAAGTCGAGGTGCCGGATCTCAACAAGGTCTGGCAGCTCTGGTGCGACCTGATCATGACCGAGACCCGCGTGTTGCAGCAGGACCAGATGCTGGCGACCACCAGCGCCGACTTCCAGAAGACGTTCCACGGCTTCATGGCGCTGGCCAACCCGCTCGATCAGGCCGGCTACATGAAGGCGATCGCCGAGCGGTCCCGTCATATCAGGAACTGGATGACGTTCCTCGAACAATATCCGCTGGTGCTGACGCCGACATCGGTGCGCAAGACGCCAGAGGTCAACGCCGATCTCGGTGGCGACCAGCGCGTCAAGGAGTTGTTCTGGAACGATCTGCGCTTCATCTCGTCGATCAACGTGCTGGGCCTGCCGGCGGCCGTGGTGCCGGTCGGCCTGCATGAGGGCGTGCCGGTCGGCGTCCAGATCGTCGGCTCGCGCTATCGCGAGGATATGTGCCTCGATGCCGCCGAGGCGATCGAGCGCAAGGTTGGCATTCTGGCCAGGCAATTGTGGGAGCGGCGCTGAGGCGATCTCGACGCCATCTCGCATTGTCGATTCGTATCATCCAAGGAACGCCGCGGCGAAATCTCGTCGCGGCGTTCGCATGATTAGCGAGGAGCGTGAGCCGGCGCCGCAGCCGTGTTCCTCCTCCCGGAATTTTGGCGCGGATTCGCAGAGCGCCATGCCGGCCGACGGGGTTGTCGGCGGTCCCTGATTGTTTCAGGAGATCGTCCGAACCATCCGAATCCCTGGGAACGAAATGTCCATCACGAAACGCTCGCATGTCCTGATCGCAATTGCTGCGGTGTGTCTCTCCTTTGCCGCCGGCGCGGCTCGCGCGGAGGATGGCGTCCTGCGTGTCGGCATCATCACCGACATGAGCGGGCAATATTCCGACGGCAATGGCCCGGGATCGGTGATCGCGGCGCAGATGGCCGCGGAGGAAATCGGCGGCACGGTCGCCGGACGCAAGATCGAGATCATCTCGGCCGATCACCAGAACAAGCCCGACGTCGCGACCGGCATCGTGCGCAACTGGATCGACAACAAGGGTGTCGACGTGATCGCCGAAGGCGTCAATTCGGCGGTGGCACTCGCGATCCAGACCGTGACCCGCGAACGCAAGAAGCTGTTTTTGATCTCGGGTTCCGGTTCATCTGACCTCACCGGCAAGCAATGTTCGCCGACCAGCGTGCAGTGGACTTACGACACCTATGCTTCCTCGAACGCCACCGCGAAGGCGGTGGTTGCGCGCGGCGGCACGCCCTGGTTCTTCCTCACGGCGGACTATGCGTTCGGCCAGGCGCTGGAGCGCGACGCCAGCAAGGCCGTCACATCGGCCGGCGGCAAGGTGCTGGGGGCGGTCCGCCATCCTTTCGACACCGCCGATTTCTCTTCCTTCCTGCTGCAGGCCCAGTCCTCCGGCGCCAAGATCCTGGCGCTCGCCAATGCCGGCTCCGACTTCCGCAACGCAGTGTCGCAGGCCGACGAGTTCAACATCCGCGCCAGCATGCAACTCGTCGCGCTGCAGGTGACGCTCACCGACGTCCCCGCGCTTGGCCTCGCGCATGCGCACGATCTGCTGTTCACCGATTCGTTCTATTGGGATCGCACGCCCGAGACCCGCGTCTTCGCCCAGGAGTTCTTCAAGCGCCACGGCGCAATGCCGACCGCCTACCAGGCCGGCGTCAACTCGGCGCTCCGGCACTATTTCAAGGCGGTCGCCGCCACCAACTCGGTCGATTCCGAGACCGTGATCGCGCAGATGCGCAAGACCCCGGTCAATGATTTCTTTGCCCAGAACGGCGTGGTGCGCGAGGACGGCCGCATGGTGCACGACATGTATCTGATGCGGATCAAGAAGCCGGAAGAGTCCAA
>NZ_LGHK01000229.1 GCF_001908235.1 Bradyrhizobium sp. NAS96.2 | reverse complement strand
TGGGCCGCCGGAGCACTAGCGGGAGCCTGCGCCTTGGCGTTGGAGCGGGCTGCGCTTCGGCACCGGCACACGGCTCGCGACATGGGGGATCGGGAGCGGCGGCCGCGGCACCCGGGCCTGGATCGCCCGCGGCACCGGACCGACCGGGCCGTAGGTCGCGCTCATCTCCTCCTCGTAATTGTCGCCGAGCCGGGAGGCCGGGGTGAAGCGGATGATGTGCCCGTCGCGGGCGTCGATCACCAGCCGGCCGTCGTCGCCGCCCTGGTCGATCACCGAGATCGTGTAGACGAAGCCGCGCTGCTGCGGGGCACCGAGCGGCAGATAGCCGTTCTCGCGCAGCACCGTGTAGACCTCGACCGGCGGCAGCAGGCTCGGGACACGGCCAAACCGCGGCGGCGGCGGAACTTCGGGCATGGCGGCGTAGGGCCCGTCCATGTCGGAGACCCGGACGAAAGCCGGGCTGCCGATCCGGGCTGATGTCACGAGCTGCGCCTCGGCCGAGACTGCGCTGAGCGCGAGGGCGGCGGCTGCAACCGAACCTGTGAACAACTTCATCGCCGTAACTCCTGTCTGCCCTGCGCCTTGAGGAGCTTTCCGCTCTCTTGCTGGCTTGCCCGGGGCAAAATTTCGGTGTGAAATTCGGCGGTCCTTGGTCGGTCCTTGGGCCAGATCACGGCGTGTTTGCTTCGAATCGGGGGCGCGGCGAGCCGGCCGAGCCGTTCATTCCAAGCATGCGGGCGAGGACTTCCTCGCGCTTGTGTGATAGACAAAAATTTGGCAAGGTCGAGGTTAGGACAGTAAAGCTGTCTCAATTTCGAGGCCATCCCGGCATGGGGATTGCAACGAGACCCTTCGTAAGGAGGACCTCGGCGCCCCGGGCTCCGAGAATGCTGCAGGCAGGGCCGTCCCCTAGGGGACGTTGAAACGCCCGTCGCCTGAATCTAGGAAAATGCGGCTCGCGGCGGACGAGCGGTGGCCCGGTGGGTGCCGCAACGTCCAAGGTGCGCCAAATACGGTGAGGCCCCTTACGAAAGGGAGAGGACACATGAGCGGGTCGGAATTCGAGCGCGAAATCATCGTGGCAGGTGCGCTGTCGGCGACCGCGGACTCGAAAGCCGCCGAACCCGCGCGTGAGCTGCATACATGGCGTCCTGAAGCCGAAGGCCTGTTTGATCCGAGCCTGGAGAAGGACTCCTGCGGCGTCGGCTTCATCGCCAACATCAAGGGCCAGAAGTCGCATCAGATCGTCTCCGATGCGCTGAGCATCCTGTGCAACCTCGAGCATCGCGGCGCCGTCGGCGCCGATCCGCGCGCCGGTGACGGCGCCGGCATCCTGGTGCAGATCCCGCACACCTTCTTCGCGCGCAAGACCTCCGAGCTCGGCTTCAAGCTGCCGCAGCCCGGCGAATACGCCATCGGCGCGCTGTTCATGCCGCGCGATGCCGCGTGGCGGAACGTGATCAAGAGCATCATCGCCGACGAGATCAAGAACGAGGGCTTCAAGCTGCTCGGCTGGCGCGACGTGCCCAGTGACAATTCCTCGCTCGGCGTCACCGTGAAGCCGACCGAGCCCTACCACATGCAGGTCTTCATCGGCCGCAATGGTGCTGCCAAGAACGAGGACGATTTCGAGCGCCGGCTCTACATCCTGCGCAAGTCGATCTCGCAGGCGATCTACCAGCGCCGCGACCGCGGCATGGCGGGCTACTATCCGTGCTCGTTCTCGTGCCGCACCGTGATCTACAAGGGCATGTTCCTCGCCGACCAGCTCGGCAAGTACTATCCCGACCTGCACGAAGCCGATTTCGACAGCGCGCTGGCGCTGGTGCATCAGCGCTTCTCGACCAACACCTTCCCGACCTGGTCGCTGGCGCATCCCTACCGGATGATCGCCCATAACGGCGAAATCAACACGCTGCGCGGCAACGTCAACTGGATGGCGGCGCGGCAGGCCTCGGTGCATTCGGAGCTCTACGGCAAGGACATCAGCCGCCTGTGGCCCATCTCCTATGAAGGCCAGAGCGACACCGCCTGCTTCGACAACGCGCTCGAATTCCTGGTACAGGGCGGTTACTCGCTGCCGCACGCCGTGATGATGATGATTCCGGAAGCGTGGGCCGGCAATCCGCTGATGGATGAGCAGCGCCGCGCCTTCTACGAATATCACGCCGCGCTGATGGAGCCGTGGGACGGCCCGGCCGCGATCGCCTTCACCGACGGCCGCAAGATCGGCGCCACGCTCGATCGCAACGGCCTGCGCCCGGCGCGCTACCTCGTCACCAAGGACGACCGCATCGTGATGGCGTCCGAAATGGGCGTCCTGAAGATTCCGGAGGACCAGATCGTCACCAAGTGGCGGCTGCAGCCCGGCAAGATGCTGCTCGTCGATCTCGAGCAGGGCCGCCTGATTCCCGACGACGAGATCAAGGCCGACCTCGCCAAGAGCCACCCCTACGCCGACTGGCTGCATCGCACCCAGATCCAGCTCGAGGAGCTGCCGGATGTGCCGGCCAAGGGCGTGCGCTCCAACCTGCCGCTGCTCGATCGCCAGCAGGCGTTCGGCTACAGCCAGGAAGACATCAACATCCTGATGACGCCGATGGCGTCGACCGGCGAGGAAGCCGCCGGCTCGATGGGCAACGACACGCCGATCTCGGCGCTGTCGGACAAGCCGAAGCAGCTGTTCACCTACTTCAAGCAGAACTTCGCGCAGGTGACCAACCCGCCGATCGATCCGATCCGCGAGGAAATCGTCATGAGCCTCGTCTCGATCATCGGGCCGCGGCCGAACCTGTTCGACCTCCAGGGCGTCGCCTCGACCCAGCGCCTCGAAGTTCGGCAGCCGATCTTGACCGACACCGACCTCGAAAAGATCCGCTCGATCTCCGACGTCGCCGAGACCCACTTCAAGTCGCGTACGCTCGACACCACCTTCCACGCCGGCTTCGGCGCGGCAGGCATGGAGCAGGTGCTCGACGAGCTCTGCGCGCGCGCTGAGGGCGCGGTGCGCGAGGGCATCAACATCATCATCCTGTCGGACCGCATGACCGGCACCGACCGGATCCCGATCCCGTCGCTCTTGGCCTGCGCCGCCGTGCATCATCATCTGATCCGCACCGGCCTGCGCACCTCGGTCGGCCTCGTGGTGGAATCCGGTGAGCCGCGCGAAGTGCATCACTTCGCCTGCCTCGCCGGCTACGGCGCCGAAGCGATCAACCCCTATCTCGCGTTCGAAACCATCCTCGCGATGAAGGACCGGCTGCCCGGCGCGCTCGACGACTACGAGATCGTCAAGCGCTACATCAAGTCGATCGGCAAGGGCCTGCTCAAGGTGATGTCCAAGATGGGCATCTCGACCTACCAGTCCTATTGCGGCGCGCAGATCTTCGACGCGGTCGGCCTCAAGGCGGACTTCGTCGCCAAGTATTTTGCCGGCACTCACACCCGCATCGAAGGCGTCGGCCTCGGCGAGATCGCCGAGGAGACCGTGCGGCGCCACACCGATGCGTTCGGTGACGGCCAGATCTACAAGAGCGCGCTCGATGTCGGCGGCGAATATGCCTACCGCACCCGCGGCGAGGACCATGCCTGGACCGCGGAATCGGTCTCGACCTTGCAGCATGCCGTGCGCGGCAACTCGCTGGAACGCTACCGGGCGTTCGCCAAGATCCTCAACGAGCAGTCCGAGCGTCTGTTGACGCTGCGCGGCCTGTTCCGGATCAAGAGCGCCGAGGACGACAAGCGCAAGCCGGTCAAGCTCGAAGACGTCGAGCCGGCCAAGGACATCGTCAAGCGGTTCTCGACCGGCGCGATGTCGTTCGGCTCGATCTCGCGCGAGGCGCATACCACGCTCGCGATCGCGATGAACCGGATCGGCGGCAAGTCGAACACCGGCGAAGGCGGCGAGGAGTCCGACCGCTTCAAGCCGATGCCGAACGGCGACAGCATGCGCTCGGCGATCAAGCAGGTCGCCTCGGGCCGGTTCGGCGTGACGACGGAATACCTCGTCAACTCCGACATGATGCAGATCAAGATGGCGCAGGGTGCCAAGCCCGGCGAAGGCGGCCAGCTGCCCGGCCACAAGGTCGACGCGACGATCGCCCGCGTGCGGCACTCGACGCCGGGCGTCGGCCTGATCTCGCCGCCGCCGCATCACGACATCTACTCGATCGAAGACCTCGCCCAGCTGATCTACGACCTCAAGAACGTCAATCCGGACGGCCAGGTGTCGGTCAAGCTCGTGTCCGAAGTCGGCGTCGGCACGGTTGCCGCCGGCGTCGCCAAGGCGCGCGCCGACCATGTCACCATCGCGGGCTTCGAGGGCGGCACCGGTGCCTCGCCGCTGACCTCGATCAAGCATGCCGGCTCGCCGTGGGAGATCGGTCTTGCCGAAACCCACCAGACGCTGGTGCGCCAGCGGCTGCGCAGCCGCATCGCGGTGCAGGTCGACGGCGGTTTCCGCACCGGCCGTGACGTCGTGATCGGTGCGCTGCTCGGGGCCGACGAGTTCGGCTTCGCCACCGCGCCCTTGATCGCGGCGGGCTGCATCATGATGCGCAAGTGCCACCTCAACACCTGCCCGGTCGGCGTCGCGACCCAGGATCCGGTGCTGCGCAAGCGCTTCACCGGCCAGCCCGAGCACGTCATCAACTACTTCTTCTTCGTCGCCGAGGAAGTCCGCGAGATCATGGCGCAGCTCGGCTACAAGACGTTCGACGAGATGGTCGGCCAGGTCCAGATGCTGGACCAGACCGCGCTGGTCTCGCACTGGAAGGCCAAGGGCCTCGATTTCTCCAAGCTGTTCGTGCGGCAGAAGGAGGAGAAGGGCCAGACGATCTATCACTCGGAGAGCCAGAACCATCATCTGGACGCCGTGCTCGACCGCCGGCTGATCGAGCAGGCGCAGGCCGCGCTCGATCGCGGCGCGCCGGTCAAGATCGAGGAAGAGATCAACAACACCGACCGTTCCGCCGGCGCGATGCTGTCGGGCGCGGTGGCCAAGATCTACGGCCATGCCGGCCTGCCGCTCGACACCATCCATGTCGGCCTGAAGGGCACGGCGGGACAGGCGTTCGGCGCCTGGCTCGCCAACGGCGTCACCTTCGAGCTCGAAGGTGAAGGCAACGACTATGTCGGCAAGGGCCTCTCGGGCGGCTGCATCATCGTCAAGCCGCCGAAGATCTCCGGCATCGTGCCGGAAGAGTCGATCATCGTCGGCAACACCGTGATGTACGGCGCGATCGCGGGCGAGTGCTACTTCCGCGGCATCGCCGGCGAGCGCTTCGCGGTGCGCAACTCCGGCGCGGTCGCGGTCGTCGAAGGCGCCGGCGACCATTGCTGCGAATACATGACCGGCGGCATCGTGGTGGTGCTCGGCAAGACCGGGCGTAACTTCGCGGCCGGCATGTCCGGCGGCATCGCCTATGTGCTGGACGAGACCGGTGACTTCGACAAGCTCTGCAACCTGTCGATGGTCGAACTCGAGCCGGTGCTGTCGGAAGAGATGATCAACGCCGACACCTACCATCACTCCGGCGATCTCGAGGCGCATGGCCGGGTCGACGTGTTCCAGAACCTGCTCGACTCCGACGTGGAGCGGCTGCATGTCCTGATCACCCGTCACGCCAAGCTGACCGGCTCGAAGAAGGCGGCGGAGATCCTCGCCAACTGGAAGGCCTGGCTGCCGAAATTCCGCAAGGTGATGCCGGTGGAGTACCGCCGCGCGCTGAAGGAAATGAAAGCCAACGCCGACGCCGAGCCGAAGATCGCGATCGGCGCGTAAGTCACGACCACGCGTCATTCCGGGTCGCGCCAGGCGCGAACCCGGGATCTCGCAAAGCCACTTCGAGACTTCGGGTCTGCGCCCGCGGCGCAGCCCGGAATGACGGAACAACTGAGATGCAGGGGCATCGGGTTTCAATGGGTAAGATCACAGGTTTTCTCGAGATCGAGCGGCATGACCGCAAGTACGAGCCGGTCGCCGATCGGCTCAAGAACTTCAACGAGTTCGTCATTCCGCTGAGCGAGAAGGACACGCGCGACCAGGCCGCGCGCTGCATGAATTGCGGCATCCCTTATTGCCACGGCACCGGCTCGGTCCAGCCGGGCACGCCAGGCTGCCCGGTCAATAACCAGATCCCCGATTTCAACGACCTCGTCTATCAGGGCAACTGGGAAGAGGCCTCGCGCAACCTGCACTCGACCAACAACTTCCCCGAATTCACCGGCCGGATCTGCCCGGCGCCGTGCGAGGCGTCCTGCACGCTGAACATCGACGACAACCCGGTCACCATCAAGACCATCGAATGCGCGATCGTCGACCGCGCCTGGGACAATGGCTGGCTGAAGCCGGAGATCGCCGCCGAGAAGACTGGCAAGAAGGTCGCCGTGATCGGCTCCGGCCCCGCCGGCCTCGCTGCCGCGCAGCAGCTCGCGCGCGCCGGCCACGACGTGCATGTCTACGAGAAGTTCGCCAAGGCCGGCGGCCTGCTGCGCTACGGCATTCCCGACTTCAAGATGGAGAAGGGCATCATCGACCGCCGCGTGGCGCAGATGGAAGCCGAGGGCGTCACCTTCCACTACGGCAAGGCCGTTGGCGGCAGCACCCCGGGTGCGATCGACCCGCAGGAGCTGGCCAAGCAGTATGACGCGGTGGCGCTGACCGGCGGTGCGGAAGCCCCGCGCGACCTGCCGATCCCGGGCCGCGATCTCGCTGGCATCCACTTCGCGATGGACTTCCTGCCGCAGCAGAACCGCCGCGTCTCCGGCGAGCCGCTGAACGGCACAGCCGACATCCTCGCCGGCGGCAAGCATGTCGTCGTGATCGGCGGCGGCGACACCGGTTCGGACTGCATCGGCACTTCGTTCCGGCAGGGCGCGAAGTCGGTGACCCAGCTCGAGATCATGCCGGCACCGCCCGAGCACGAGAACAAGGGCGTGACCTGGCCGAACTGGCCGCTGAAGATGCGGACGTCGTCGAGCCAGGCCGAAGGCGCGGTGCGCGAATACGCCGTGCTGACGCAGAAGTTCGAAGGCGTCGACGGCAAAGTGACAAAACTGCATTGCGTCAAGGTCGACGATAAGTTCAAGCCGCTGCCCGGCACCGAGTTCACGATCGACGCCGAGCTGGTGCTGCTGGCGATGGGCTTCGTGCATCCGGTGCACGAGGGCCTGCTCAAGACGCTCGGCGTCGAGCTCGACCAGCGCGGCAACGTGCGCGCATCCCTGCAGGACTACCAGACCTCGCGCGCCAAGATATTCTCGGCCGGCGACATGCGCCGCGGCCAGTCGCTCGTGGTCTGGGCGATCCGCGAAGGCCGCCAGTGCGCGCGCTCGATCGATACGTTCCTGATGGGGAAGACGGACCTGCCGGGGTAGTCGCCCCGGCGGTCACGTCGAACTGCATCTCACAAACTCAGCTGTCATCGCCCGCGAAAGCGGGCGATCCAGTATTCCAGAGACGTCAGAGATCAAACCGAGAGGCCGCGGCGTACTGGATGCCCCGCCTGCGCGGGGCATGACACCTCACGTGGGGAGGGACTAACGCATCCTCACCGCTAGTTCTGCACCCGCACGCCGAGCATCACCACCGTCGACGCCGAGCTCTGTCCGGCAAGGTTCGAATCCAGCCAGTCGCGGCGCAGGGTGCCCTTGATCCAGAGGCTGCGGGTCATCTTGTAGATCAGGTCGGCCGACACCGAGTAGGTCGTGTCGTTGCGGTTGTCGCCCTTGTACTCGAGCGTGCCGTAGGTGAACTTGCCGATCGCGGTCAGCCAGCGGCGGAAGTCGTGGTCGACCTCGACGGTGTAGGTGCGCGACAGCACGCCGGAGGTGCCCGGCAGCGTGGTCTCGCCGAGCTGGGTGTCGGAATAGAATTTGGCCGTGGTCAGCGGCGTCGCGGTCCAGGTCAGCGAGGCCGTGGTGAGCAGGCCCTCGAGCCGGTTGAGCCTTGTGTCGGCGTAGTCGCGCATCGCGTAGCCGATCGAGACCTCGCCGAACAGCAGCCGGGTGAACTCGAACGAGGTGCCGGCCTTGGCGTAGCCGCCCGATGAATCGCGCGCGTAGCCGGCGCGGTCGAGATAGAGGTCGTGGACGCGGCTGTCGCCCTGCACCTCGACGAAGGGTTTTACAGCCGGATTGAGCTCATAGCTGACGCGGCCGATGCCGCCATATTGCGTGAAGTTGCGATCGTCGTTTGACGACGAGGTGCCGTCGGTCAGCTTCGACCATTGATAATCGGTGCGGTCGACGGTGGCGCCGAGCGAGACCTGCATGCGGTTGAAATGCTGGTCGATGCCGAAGGTGCCGCCGACCGTGCTGTAGAGCGGATATTTGGCAAGGCCGGCCTGCACGTTCGGGCTGCCGGGATTGTCGGTCGAAACCAGCAGGCGGGCCTGCGCCGTGAGATGCGTGTCCTTCGAGACATCGAGACGGCCGTCGATATGGCCGGTGAAGCTCGGACGGTCGACGTCGAGCGGCGCCGACAGCGGCGTGCCGTCGATCGGCGTGAGCTGGGAGCCGTAGCCGGTGAAGGAGCCGCGCAGATCGGCGACGACGGCGTGGCGCTCCCAGTCCGACATCGCGACGAATTCCGGCGCGACCATGTAGAACGCCTTGCCCTGCGGCTGATACAGGCGGCCCGGATTGGTGTCGTAGCCGGCCATCACCTCGACCGCGGTCTTGACCATGAACGAGCCGGCGTAGTCGCCGACCGCGCCGAACGGATCGTCGTCGATCTTGAGCCGCCTGCGCGGCGGCTGGCCGACGATGGTGCCGGCCATCGCCGGCGGCACCGGCGGCTTGCTG
>NZ_LGHK01000228.1 GCF_001908235.1 Bradyrhizobium sp. NAS96.2 | reverse complement strand
CCGTCGCCTCGGCGCCGTCGGCGACTGAGCTTGCGGCGCGTTCGAGCTGGCGGATCATCGCGCCGAGCTCGAGTTCCAGCAGTTCGAGGATTTCCTTGGCCGAGTCTTTGGCCGAATCCTGGGCCGAATCAGTCTCGGTCGGGACGTCGGGCGCAGCGGTCGCGGCTGGAACCTGCGACGCGACGGCCGTCACGGCCGTCTCCGGCACTTGCTTTCGAAACAAACCGAATGCCATGGGAGCTCTTGGAAGTTGCGGCGAGACGGGGCCATCCTCGCATCCGGGCATGAAGTCATGGTTAACAAGTGCCTCATATTCCGGGTTGCGGTAGTATTCCCGGGCCGAAGGGCCCCGCCGATCCTTTGAATTTTGACCGCCAGGGGCCTATAAGGCCGCGTTTTCCATCCCTGTTCAGACCCTAAGCTCCGAAGAGACGTCGCATGGCCGGCCATTCCCAATTCAAGAACATCATGCACCGCAAGGGCCGGCAGGATGCCCAGAAGTCGAAGCTTTTCGGCAAGCTGGCCCGCGAAATCACCGTGGCGGCCAAGCTCGGCACCCCGGACCCGGCGATGAACCCGCGCCTGCGCGCCGCCGTGGTCGCCGCCCGCGCCGAGAACATGCCCAAGGACAATATCGACCGCGCCATCAAGAAGGCCGCCGGCAATGAGGGCGAGAACTATGACGAGATCCGCTACGAGGGCTATGGCCCCGGCGGCGTCGCCGTCATCGTCGAGGCGCTGACCGACAACCGCAATCGCGCCGCCTCGGACATCCGCTCCTTCTTCACGAAATCAGGTGGCAATCTCGGCGAAACCGGCTCGGTCGCCTTCATGTTCGATCGCACCGGCATCATCGAATACGACGCCAAGGTCGCCTCCGACGACGCCATGCTGGATGCCGCGATCGAGGCCGGCGCCGACGACGTCGTCTCCAGCGAATCCGGTCACGAGGTCTACGCCTCGCAGGATACCTTCCGCGAAGTGGCGAAGGCGCTGGAAGCGAAGTTCGGCGAGCCGCGCAAGGCGGCGCTGACCTGGAAGCCGCAGAACACCGTCGCAGTCGATGACGAGACCGGCGAAAAGCTGTTGAAGCTCATGGACCTGCTCAACGAGCACGACGATGTGCAGAACGTGTTCGCCAATTTCGAGGTGTCCGACGCGCTGATCGCGAAGATGGGCGGGTAAGAGCCTCGTCATCGCCTGACACGCTACTGTCATCGCCCGCGACGGCGGGCGATCCAGTATTCCAGAGACCTGCGTTTGATCGAGAAGCCGCGGCGTACTGGATCCCCCGCTTTCGCGGGGGATGACGAGCACGGTTGGATGACGAGCACGGTGCGATGACGCGCGGAGCAGGGGATGAGCTTCCGTTTGTGTTTCGTTCTCCCGGCGCAGGCGGTATCACTACCCCATGACAGTCCAGCCGATTCGCTCTCCCGTCCGCATCATCGGTATCGATCCGGGTCTCCGCCGCACCGGCTGGGGCGTGATCGAGACTGAAGGCAACCGTCTGGTCTATATCGGGTGTGGCTCGGTCGAACCTCCGGACGATCTGCCGCTGGCGAGCCGGCTGCTCGCGATCCATGAGGGTCTTGCCGCTGTGCTCGGCGACTTCAGGCCGGCGGAAGCCGCGGTCGAGCAGACTTTCGTCAACAAGGACGGCGTCGCCACGCTGAAGCTCGGCCAGGCCCGCGGCGTCGCCATGCTGGCGCCCGCAATGTTCGGTATCTCGGTCGCCGAATACGCGCCGAACCAGGTCAAGAAGACCGTGGTCGGCGCCGGCCATGCCGAGAAGAACCAGATCCAGGTGATGCTGAAGATCCTGCTGCCGAAAGCCGAGCCGCCGTCCGCCGATGCCGCCGACGCGCTCGCGATCGCGATCACCCACGCGCATCACCGCCAAAGTGCGGCGCTGCGGCTCAGGGTGGCGAATCTATGAGGATCGCAAGTGAGGAGTGCACGCTGATCGGGCTCCCTCCCCCCTTGTGGGGGAGGGCTGGGGAGAGGGGTGCCGCTTGCTCGGCTGCGCGACGCAGTGCGCGAGCAACGCTCGCACCGCGCTCAGTTATCTCGCGCGCTTGGTTGTCAGATCCTCGCCATATCCCAGCGGTCAGCGCCCGGGGCTTACCCCTCTCCCTAACCCTCCCCCGCAAGGGGGGAGGGAACCCTTCCGCCGGTACGTCCCTCACTGAAGCATTCGAACGCAGTGCGAGCACCGAGTGCGAGGTGGCGAGATGATCGGCAAGCTCAAGGGCCTGATCGATTCCTATGGCGAGGACTACGTGATCCTCGACGTCGGCGGTGTCGGCTATCAGGTGCATTGCGCTGGTCGCACGCTGCAGGCGCTGCCGTCGCCGGGCGGCGCTGCGGTGCTCTCGATCGAGACCTATGTCCGCGAGGACGCGATCAAGCTGTTCGGCTTCCGCACCGATCACGAGCGCGAGTGGTTTCGCCTGCTGCAGACCGTGCAAGGCGTCGGCGCCAAGGTCGCGCTCGCGGTGCTCGGTACGCTGCCGCCGACCGATCTCGCCAATGCCATCGCGCTGCGCGACAAGGCGGCGGTGGCGCGCACGCCGGGGGTCGGGCCGAAGGTCGCCGAGCGCATCGTCAGCGAATTGAAGGACAAGGCGCCGGGCTTTGCCGATGTCGATCCCGCGGTGGTGCATCTCTCCGGTGCAATCGACAACAACCGCGCGCCGCGCCCGGTGACGGATGCGATCTCCGCGCTGGTCAATCTCGGCTACGGCCAGCCGCAGGCCGCCGCCGCCATCGCCGCCGCCTCGCGCAGCGCCGGTGAGAGCGCCGAGACCGCGCAGCTGATCCGGCTGGGGCTTAAGGAATTGTCGAAGTGAACACGCCCTCGCGCATCGTCACTCCCGAACGCCGTTCCGACGATGTCGGCGATACCGCGCTGCGTCCGCAGTCGCTGACGGAGTTCGTCGGCCAGGCGCAGGCGCGCAAGAATCTCTCGATCTTCATCGAGGCCGCCAAGAAGCGCGGCGAAGCGCTCGACCATGTGCTGTTCGTCGGTCCGCCCGGCCTCGGCAAGACCACGCTGGCGCAGATCGTCGCGCGCGAGCTCGGCGTCGGCTTCCGTGCCACCTCCGGTCCGGTGATTGCGAAGGCCGGCGACCTCGCGGCGCTGCTGACCAATCTCGAAGAGCGCGACGTGCTGTTCATCGACGAGATCCATCGCCTCAGCCCGGCGGTCGAGGAAGTGCTTTATCCCGCGATGGAAGATTTTCAGCTCGACCTCATCATCGGCGAAGGTCCCGCGGCGCGTTCGGTGAAGATCGAATTGTCGAAATTCACGTTGGTCGGCGCGACGACGCGCGCAGGCCTGCTCACCAATCCGCTGCGCGACCGCTTCGGCATTCCGATCCGGCTCAACTTCTACACGGTGGAAGAGCTGGAGAAGATCGTCACCCGCGGCGCCCGCGTGCTGAACATCGGCATGAGCGCGGATGGCGCCAACGAGATCGCTCGCCGCGCCCGTGGCACGCCGCGTATCGCCGGCCGCCTGCTGCGCCGCGTGCGCGACTTTGCCTCCGCTGCGGACGCCGATTCCGTCGATCGCGGTATCGCCGACCGTGCGCTGAGCGCGCTCGAGGTCGACAGCGCCGGGCTCGATGCGATGGACCGGCGCTATCTCGCCACCATCGCTTTGAACTATGGCGGCGGTCCGGTCGGCGTCGAGACCATGGCGGCGGCGCTGTCGGAGCCGCGCGATGCGATCGAGGACATCATCGAGCCGTATCTGATCCAGTGCGGCTATCTGCAGCGCACGCCGCGTGGAAGACTGCTGACCTCGCATGCCTTCCGCCATCTCGGCCTCGCCGAGCCGAACCGCGATCCCTCGCAGTTCGGCCTGTTCGGCAGCAATGGCGACGAGGATTGAGTCCTCCGCTCTCGAAGACGTGAAAAGGCGTGTAGATGCAGCGCATCGCGCTGCCGGTAACCTTGCGCGCTAACCATTGCGGCATCTCTGCAGACCGTCTGCACGAACGGGGCCCAATTTCGCTCCAATCAAAGGGCTTATGATCGCCTGGAGCGTTTTCAAGCGAAGTGGACACCGGTTCGCGTGAAGAAAACGCGGCCAGACAAAGGACAAGAGCATGATCCAATCGGATCATGCTCTGGGCATCACCGATCACACGTCCATGATTTCACGTCGTCATTTTCTTCGCGGCTTCGGCGGATTGACCGCCGCCTCCGCTTCGACCGCAGCCTACGGCGTCAGCGAGCCGGTCGTCCGGCTTACGCTGACGCGCTACGACCTGTCGCCGCGGCAATGGCCATCGGACTTTCCGCTCAGGATCGCCGCGCTCGCCGACATCCACGCCTGCGATCCCTGGATGTCGCTCGATCGCATCGCCGAGATCGTCGAGCGGACCAACGCGCTCAACCCCGACATCATCGTGCTGCTCGGCGACTATGTCGCGGGGCTGCGCCACGTCACGCGCTTCATTCCGGCGTCCGAATGGGCCGCGGTGCTCAAGGGCCTGAAGGCGCCGCTCGGCGTGCATGCGGTGCTCGGCAATCACGATTACTGGGAAGACAAGACGGTGCAGCGCCTGGGGCAGGGCACGCCGGTCGCGCGCCGCGCGCTGGAGCGCGCGGGCATCCCGGTCTACGAGAACGACGCGGTGCGGCTCGTCAAGGATAACCGCCCGTTCTGGCTCGCCGGCCTCGGCGACCAGCTCGCCTTCATGGCGGCGCGGCGCTATCGCGAGATCAGGCGCATCGGCGTCGACGATCTCAACGGAACGCTCGCGAAGGTGACCGACGATGCGCCGGTGATCCTGCTCGCGCATGAGCCTGATGTTGCGCTCCGCGTGCCCTCGCGCGTCGCGCTGCAGCTGTCCGGCCACACCCATGGCGGTCAGATCCGGCTGCTCGGCTGGTCGCCGGCGGTGCCCGTGAAGCACGGCATGCGGCTTGCCTATGGGCACATCAAGCTGAAATGCGACGTCGTCGTCTCCGGCGGCCTCGGCTGCAGCATCATGCCGTTCCGCCTCGGCGTGCCTCCCGAGATCGTGCAGGTCACGCTCGGCGCCAGGGGACCGGTGGTGTCCTGATCGCGCTTGCGTGATCGAGGAATTTGCGCAACACGATTGTTGTTCCAGAGCATGATCCGGAAAAGTGCGACGCGGTTTTCCGAAAGATCATGCGCAAACAACAAGCTGGAGCGCGATGATGAATCGATCTGAATTCATCGCGCTCTAACGCAATCGAGGGGCCGCAAATTGACCTTACCCCATATCGACGGCGCGATCCGCGATGGCCGGCACCATATGCAGGTGCGCGTCTATTACGAAGACACCGACTTTTCCGGCATCGTCTACCACGCCAATTACCTGCGCTTCATGGAGCGCGGGCGCACCAATCATCTCCGTCTGATGGGCGCTGAACAGAACGCGCTGTTCGAGGAGGCGCAGGAGGAAACCGGCGGCTTCGCCTTCGTCGTGCGCTCGATGACGCTCGACTTCCTCAAGCCCGCGCGGATGGACGACATGCTCGACGTCGTGACCTGGCCGATCGCGGTGAAGGGCGCCTCCATCATGCTCGCGCAGGAGGTCCGGCGCGGCGATGACGTGCTTGTGAAGGCGCAGGTGCGCGTTGCCTTCGTCAGCCAGGGCAGAGCGCAGCCGATTCCGAAGTCCATCCGTGCGCTGATGAAGGCCGATCTGGCCTAGCTATCGGGCGATAGGAAACGCCCCATCGACTCTGTGCGGCGCTGCGCTAGATTTGCGCCGGTAACAACGAGGGATCGCCGATGTCACGCCCGCCGCTGCCACCTTTCACCCGCGAGACCGCCGCGCAGAAGGCGCGCATGGCGGAGGACGCCTGGAATTCGCGTGACCCCGTTCGGGTTGCCGGCGCCTACACCGAGGACAGCCGCTGGCGCAATCGCTCCGAGGTGTTTCAGGGCCGCGAGGCGATCGTGGCCTTCCTGACCCGCAAATGGGAGAAGGAGCAGGAGTATCGCCTGATCAAGGATCTCTGGGCTTTCGACGGCAACCGGATCGCGGTGCGCTTCCAGTACGAATGGCATGACGCCGCCGGCAGCTGGTTTCGCTCCTACGGCAACGAGCAGTGGGAGTTCGATGAGCACGGCCTGATGCGCCGCCGCGAAGCCTCGATCAACGACATCGCAATCTCAGAGAAGGATCGCCGCTTCCACTGGCCGGCTCCGGGCCCGCGTCCCGCCGATGTGCCGGGGTTAGGGCAGGAGCCGTTCTAGCAGTGAAAGCTGGGCCGTCGTGCTTCGAGGCTCGCTCCGCTCGCACCTCAGCATGACGGTGATGGATATTCGCAAGCGGCTCGATTTGCTGCGAGCGCAGCCCCCGTCATCCCCGCGTAACGGCTTCGCCGTTATCGCTGGAGGTGCGAGCGGAGCGAGCCTCGAAGGATGGACGGCGCCCCGCTCGGGGGCGCCGTCACGTTCGAAACGAGAATGTGCCTTACGCCGCCGCTTTGTGCCGCGCGATCTCGGCCTTGTAGAGCTCGAACTCTTCCGCGACCGCCTTCGCGACCGAAGGCCGCGCGCGCAGGCGCTCGTAGTAGGCCTTCAGCGCCGGCCATTTCGAAAGTTCGATCGGCGGCGTCGCCATGGTCCAGTTGATCACCGTGACGAGATAAGCGTCGGCGACGCTGAAATGATCGAGCAGGTAGTCGCGGCCCTTCAGATGATCCTCGACATAGTCGAGCCGCGAGACGTATTTCTCCAGAGCATAGGCCTTGGCCTCCGGCGGCGCCTTCTTGTCGAGCAGCGGCAGGAACAGGCCCTTGTGCAGCTCGGTGCCGATGAAGCACAGCCATTGATGCAGCTTTGAACGCTCGGCGTTCGACGCGGTGCCGAGGCCGGCCCGCGGGAACTGGTCGGCGACGTATTGCAGGATCGCCGCGTTCTCGGTCAGCACCACGCCGTCGTCGGTGCGCAGCGTCGGCACCAGGCCGAGCGGGTTGACCTTGTTGAAGTCGGTGCCGTCGTTGCGCACCTGCTTGGTCTTCGGGTCGACCTCGAGATAGTTGGCCGGCTGGCCCGCTTCATAGAGCGCGACGCGGGTCGCCATCGAGCAGGCGAGCGGCGAGAAATAAAGGTCCATGGGTGCCTCCAGTGTCTGGCGCGGGTGTCCGGCCGTTGTTGATTTTTGTACTGTCTTGGATAATAATAGTCGCGTCAAGGAATTTAATGCGAAATGGTACAAAAAAGTAAGAGGCCGCCATCTGCTGCCAGAATCGCAGCGCCCGTCGCGCCGAAGCGGCGTGGGCGGCCGCGCGCCTATGAGCCGGACGTCGCGCTCGGCAAGGCGCTCGATCTGTTCCGGCGCGACGGCTTTGCCGCGACCTCGCTCGATGATTTGAGTGCGGCGACCGGCATGAACCGGCCGAGCCTCTATGGCGCGTTCGGCGACAAGCGCGAGCTCTACATCAAGAGCTACCAGCGCTATCGCGACGACGCGCGCGCCGCGATGGTCGACATCTTCCGTGCCGATGCGCCGCTGCGCGAGCGGCTGGAGCGCATCTATCGCATCGCGCTCGACATCTATCTCTCCGGCGAGTCCGGCCCGCGCGGCTGTTTCACCGTGATGACGGCTGCGTCCGAGGCGGTGTCCGATCCTGACATCCGCAACATGGTGGTGGAGGGCCTGACCGAGCTCGACAAGGCGTTCGGCATCTGCTTCCGCCATGCCAAGGAGCGGGGAGAGCTGCCAGAGGGCGCCGATCCGGCGTCGCTGGCGCATCTTGCCTCCGCTACCATCCACACCATCGCGATCCGTGCCCGCGCCCGCGTGCCGCGCCGGGAACTCGAGGCGATCGTCAATGGCGCCATCGACCTGATGTGCCGGGCCAAATAGAAGCGGCGAAATTCTTTAGCAGCAAATGTCGGGTGCTGGTTTTCCTACCCGTCTTCCGTAAGGTCTCCCCACTCAAGGAAGCGGAATCTCATGGGAAAAGTCAGGACTTCAGCATTCTCGGTCTCGATCGACGGATTTGGCGCAGCACCGCGTCAGAGCCTCGAAAATCCATTCGGCGAAGGCGGCATGGTGTTGCCCGGCTGGTTCCTCCAGACGCGAACGTTCCGCCAGACCTTCGGCCAGGACGGCGGCAGCACCGGCCTCGATGACGAGATCGCGCGCAAGTCGATGGAAAATATCGGCGCCTGGATCCTCGGGCGCAACATGTTCGGCCCGATCCGCGGGCCGTGGCCGGATCATGCCTGGAAGGGTTGGTGGGGCGACAACCCGCCGTATCACACGCCGACCTATGTGCTGACCCATCACGCCCGGCCGGACATCGAAATGGAAGGCGGCACCACGTTCCACTTCGTGACCGATGGCATTCACGCCGCGCTCGAGCGCGCGCGTGCCGTTGCGGGGGATAAGGACATCCGGGTCGGCGGCGGCGTGTCGCTGGTGCGCCAATTCCTGCAGGCGCGGCTGCTCGACGAGGTGCAGCTGGCGCTATCGCCGGTGCTGCTCGGCGCCGGCGAGAATCTGTTCGCCGGCATCGATCTGCCCGCGCTCGGTTACGCCGTTGTCTCACACGTCGCGAGCCCGAACGCCACGCACGTCACCTTCGCGCGCAAGCCGTAGATCGCGCACGCTCGCGCCAGCGGCCAAAAACGGCCGTTGACGCGGGCGCTGCTCAGGCGTATTTAACCCAAAGGTTATTTAACCGATGAGCTAAGTACATGCCGCTCGACCCCCTCAGTTCGACCTTCGCGGCGCTGGCCGATCCGACCCGGCGCGCGATCCTGGCACGGCTCGCGCTCGGCGAGACCTCGGTGATGGAGCTGGCAAAGCCGTTCGACATGAGCCTGCCGGCGATCTCCAAGCACCTGAAGGTGCTCGAGCATGCAGGGCTGATCTCGCGCGGGCGCGAGGCGCAGTGGCGGCCGTGCCGGATCGCGCCGGCCTCGTTCAAGGAGGTCGATGGCTGGCTCGGGAATTTCCGCCGCTTCTGGGACGAGAGCTTCAACCGCCTCGACGGTCTGCTCGAGGAGATGAAGGCGGAGGAGGCCGCAAAGGCCCCGCCGCGCAGTAACCGTAAAGTCAGAGTGCAGAAGGAGAAGCAACGTGGACGCACGCGTGGATAAGACGCTGAAGATCACCACCCCATCGGATTTCGAATTCGCGATGACGCGCCAGTTCGACGCGCCGCGGCGCTTCGTGTTCGATGCGATGACCAAGCCGGAATACCTGGTGCGCTGGCTTGGCTGCGAGCAGCTCACGATGCCGGTGTGCGAAGTCGACCTGCGGGTCGGTGGCGCCTATCGGTTCGTGTTCCGGTCGTCCGAGGGCATCGAGCATGAACTCACCGGCACCTATCGCGAAGTGGTGCGTCCGGAGCGGCTGGCATTCGGCGAGACGTTCTCGATGCCGGGCTTCACCAGCGAGGAATATCTCGTCATCTCGACCTTCGTCGAGGAAGGCGGCACGACGACGCTGACCACCACGATCCGCCATCCGACCAAGGAGGCGCGTGACGGCCACCTCAACTCCGGCATCGATAAGGGCGTCGCGCCCGCCTACGAGCGGCTCGCCGAGGTGGTTGCCGAGATGGGCTGAGGCGCCCGTTATCTCTCATCCGTCATTGCGAGCGAAGCGAAGCAATCCATCTGTCCGTCCGCGTTTGCGGTGGCATGGATTGCTTCGTCGCTTCGCTCCTCGCAATGACGCTCGCATGTGATTCCAGCAGTCGCCGATTTCGTAGCCCGGATGGAGCGAAGCGCAATCCGGGAGCAGTTTGTCCGCTGCAAAGACCCCGGATTTCGCTTCGCTGCATCCGGGCTACGCGCTGGCCTCAATACCCCCGCTTGCGATCGACCACGTTCTCCAGCTCGCCGCCTTGCTCGAAGCGCGCGATCTGCGCCGCAACGTATTTCGAGATCTCGTCGGCGTCGGTGTCGGCGGCGTTGTGCGGCGTCAGTACCACTCTCGGATGGCTCCAGAACGGGCTCGCCTCCGGCAGCGGCTCGGTCTCGAACACGTCGAGCGAGGCGGCGCCCAGCGTGCCGTCCTCGAGCGCGCGCAGAATGTCGGCCTCGTTCTGCAAGCCGCCGCGGCCGGCATTGATGATGACGGGCGCGCCGAGCGGGCTATCACGGTTCAGCTTGGCGAATGCATCGCGGTTCAGCACATGCCGCGTATCCGGCGTCAGCGGCAGCAGGCAGACCAGGATGTTGGTCGCGCGCAGGAATGCGTCGAGCCCCTCAGTGCCGTGATAGCAACGGATGCCGTCGATCCGCTTCTCGCTGCGGCTCCAGCCGACGACGCGGAAGCCGAGCGCGCGAAGCGCTTGCGCCGAGGCCGCGCCAAGGGTGCCGAGGCCCATCACGCCGACGGTGATCGCGCTCGCCGCCCATTGATAATCCGGCGCCCAGCGCTTCGCCCGCTGCGACTCACGCAGATAGAGCTCCTGGCGGTGATGCATCAGCACATGCAGCACGACATATTCGGTCATGCGGTCGGTGAGATCGGAGACCGAGACCCGCACCAGCGGCACGTCGGGCAGCGAGCGGTCGGCCAGCAGCGCGTCGACGCCGGCGCCAAGGTTGAAGATGACGCGCAGGTTCTTGAATGAAGCGAGCTCGCCCGGCTTCGGCTTCCACACCGCGGCGTAATGCACCTCGGTGGGATCGAGTGCGCCGTCCGGCAGCAGCACCACAGGGCGGTCCGGGCAAACCGTGTCGAACCGCGCCTTCCAGCGCGCCGACGACCAGTTTTCCGAGCCGCCATTGATCAGCAGCGCCAGTGCGCCCTTACCCATCCGGATACCTCCAATTTCAATGTGACATATATCACAGAGCGGGACCGGCCCGCTCCCTAGTCTCCTGCCATCATCAGGGGAGAACTTCCATGCGCAAGCTGATCCTGATCGCGGCTTTCATCGCAGCCACTGCCGCCACGGCGCAGGCAGGCCAGAGCCGTGGCCTCGTGCTCGCAAACGCCGATACACCCGCTCTGGCGCAACCGGCCGTTGCTCCTGGTCAGGCCGAGGCCCAGCCGGCGCCGTCGCAGGCCCAGCCGGCCGAGGCCCCGCGGCCGCAGGCGTCGCGTCCGGTGAAGCGGAGTCAGACCAGCCGCCGGGAGAGCGACGAAGCCAGGGCGCGCCGCATCGCCGCCCGCTACGGTGTCTACTGGTGATCGCAGCATCCTCGTCGCGGTGATCGCGATCGCCGCGACCGGAGGCTCACCGCAAGCTTCGGCCAAATCCATCGCTGGCATCCGGAACCGAAATTTCTTTCGCTCCGCCTGTCGGCAGCGGGCATAATCGTTCGTTCTTGCAATGAACGGAGATGCCTTTTCGATGCTGTACGCCATCCTCTGCTATCATGACGAAGACATGGTCGGTTCCTGGAGCAAGGAGCACGACGCCTCGGTCATGCAGAAATTGTCCGTCGTGCAGGACAAGCTCGCCAAGCAGGGCAAGCTCGGCCCGGTGGCGCGGCTGTTGCCGACCACGGCCGCGACCACGCTGCGCAAGGAAAACCCGCCGCTGGTGCTGGACGGCCCGTTCGCCGAGACCAAGGAGCAGCTGCTCGGCTTCTATCTGGTCGAGGGCAAGAACCTCGACGAGGTGCTCGACATCGCGCGCGACCTCGGCGAGGCCAATCCCGGCGGCACCTATGAGATCCGCCCGGTCGGCTACTTCACTCCGGGGAGCGCCAAGACGTGAGCGTGACCGACACCGCCTGGATCGATGCCGCGCTGACGTCGGCGCGTCCCCAGGCGGTTGGCGCATTGTTGCGCTACTTCCGCAATCTCGATACCGCCGAGGAAGCCTTCCAGAACGCCTGCCTGCGGGCGCTGAAGAGCTGGCCGCAGAACGGCCCGCCGCGCGACCCGGCGTCGTGGCTGATCATGGTCGGCCGCAATGTCGCGATCGACGACATCAGGCGCAGCAAGAAGCAGGAGGCGCTGCCCGACGACGACCGGGCGATCTCCGACCTCGACGACGCCGAGGACGAGATCGCCGAGCGGCTCGACGGCTCGCATTACCGCGACGACATCCTGCGGCTGCTGTTCATCTGCTGTCACAAGGACCTGCCGCCGACCCAGCAGATCGCGCTGGCGCTGCGCATCGTCTCCGGCCTCACGGTGAAGCAGATCGCGCGCGCCTTCCTGGTGTCGGAAGCCGCGATGGAGCAGCGCATCACGCGGGCCAAGGCGCGCGTCGCCGACGCCAATGTGCCGTTCGAGACGCCGGGCGCGGTCGAGCGCAGCGAGCGGCTCGCCTCGGTTGCGGCGATGATCTATCTGATCTTCAACGAGGGCTATTCGGCGAGCGGCGACACCGCCGAGATCCGCTCGCCGCTGTGCGAGGAGGCGATCCGCCTCGCCCGTCTGCTGCTGCGGCTGTTCCAGAGCGAGCCGGAGATCATGGGGCTGACCGCGCTGCTGTTGTTGCAGCACGCCCGCGCCGAGGCACGTTTCGATGCCGACGGCCAGGTGATCCTGCTCGACGACCAGGACCGTAGCCTGTGGAACCAGAAGCTGATCGCCGAGGGCGCAGCGCTGATCGACAAGGCGATGCGTCACCGCCGTAGCGGGCCCTATCAGGTGCAGGCCGCGATCGCCGCGCTGCACGCCCGCGCGGAAAAGCCCGAGGATACCGACTGGACCCAGATCGACTTGCTCTACGGCGCGCTCGAGGTCATGCAGCCGTCGCCGGTGATCACGCTCAACCGCGCGGTTGCGGTCTCCAAGGTGAAGGGGCCGGAAGCCGCGCTCGAGATGATCGAGCCGCTGGCGCCGCGGCTTTCGAATTACTTCCATTATTTCGGCGTGCGCGGCGCCTTTCTGATGCAGCTCGGCCGCAACGAGGAGGCGCGAATCGCCTTCGACCGCGCCATCGCGCTCGCCAACACCACGGCTGAGGCCGCCCACATCCGCATGCACATCGACCGCCTGATGCGCGACAGCCAGCCGCGCAATGTGAAGGCGAAGTAGCTGCGCACAGCTTCTGTCTTTCAAGCCCAGGCTGAGAGACTTCCCGCGCTGTCCGACCGGGTTGATGCCTGACATATTGGACCGGGCTGATGGCTGACAATATCCGGTCATCGTGGTGCTGTCTGCGCCGTTTGCTGTGCGACGCGGAGCCGCGCACGCGGCGGAGC
>NZ_LGHK01000227.1 GCF_001908235.1 Bradyrhizobium sp. NAS96.2 | reverse complement strand
CGCGGCCGGCCCAGCGCGCGCCGCGCCCGCCCATCAATGCCGCGCACAGCGTCGCGGCCACCGTGGTGTTGGCAATCCCCATCTCGCCGACCACGAGCAAATCGCATTGCTCCGGCACCGTGCGCCAGCCGGTGTCGAGCGCGACCAGGAAATCGGCGCCGTCCATCGCCGTCGCCATCGTGAAATCGCGGGTCGGCCGCGCGAGCTCGAGCGCCTCGACGCGCAGCTCGGCCCCGGCGAGCTTTGCGATCTGGTTGATCGCGGCACCGCCTGCGGCAAAATTCGCCACCATCTGCGCGGTGACCTCGGACGGATAGGCGGAGACGCCGCGCTCGGCGATGCCGTGATTGCCGGCGAACACGGCGATGGTGACCTGGTCGAGCCGGGGGGAGTTCGCGCCGCTGCCAGCGCGCCAGCCAGATCGCAACCTCCTCCAGGCGGCCGAGGCTGCCCGGCGGCTTGGTCAGGTTCTGCTGGCGCACGGTAGCCGCCGCAGCGCTCGCCTCGTCGCCGTCGGGCAGGTCGCGACAAAAGCTGCGGATGTCGTCTAGACTATTGAACTGCATGCGATTCCCTCGTCGAGCGGGCCGCAAACTAAAGCATGATCCGGAAAAGTGTGAAGCGGTTTTCCGAGGAGATCATGCTCAATCAAGAGGCTAAAGCGCGATGAGATTCAGCCCGATCTCATCGCGCTTTAGTGCAATTTGAAGGCCACGACCATGCGTGAGTTGCTCGACGATCTGAGGACCGCCACCTGCTTTCTGACCCGGCTGCCGATGCCGCATCCGGACGGCGCGCGGCCGGAGGGTTTTGCCCGGGCGCAGCGGCTGTTTCCGCTGGTCGGGGCGGGCATCGGGGCCGCTATCGGCCTGCTTTGTCTGCTGCTGCGGACGATCGGTGTCCCAGATATGGCCGCGGCGGCGCTGGCGCTCGGCGGCGGCGCGCTCCTGACCGGCGCGCTGCATGAAGATGGGCTTGCCGATGTCGCCGACGGATTCGGCGGCGGCCGCGATCCTGCGGCCAAGCTCGAGATCATGCGCGACAGCCGGCTCGGCACCTATGGCGCGCTGGCGCTGGTGGTGAGCTTTGCCAGCAGGCTTGCGGCGCTGGCCGCGCTTCCCGATGGCATGGTGGTGCAGGGCCTGATCGCGGCGCATGCGCTCGGCCGCGGCGTGCTGCCGTGGATCGCGATCAGCCTGCCCTATGCGCGCAAGGATGGGCTCGCGGCCAATGCCGGCCGGCCTGATAGCGCGATCGCGACGGTTGCGGCAGGCATCGCCTTGGTGATCGCAATCCTCGTGCTGCCCTTCGGCAGCGCGCTGCTGGCGGCGATCGCGGCCGGGGCGGGCGCGCTGACCATGGCGCTGTTGGCAAAGCGGCAGATCGGCGGCCAGACCGGCGACGTGCTTGGCGGCGCCGAGCAGGTTGCGGAGACCGCGATCCTGGTGTTGCTGGCGGCGCGGTTGGGGTAAGCGAAAAATGGACGGCGAAACGCATCTCTGGCTGATCCGTCACGCGCCGGTCGATGGACCGCGCGACGTGATCCATGCGCCGGATGCGCCCGCGGACCTCAGCGATGCCGCTGCATTCGCCGCGTTGCAGGCGAGGCTTCCGGCCGATGCGGTCGCGGTCTGCAGCCCGGCGCGTCGCACAAGCGAGACCGCAGCGCGGCTCGGTCTCACGGCAACGGAAGACGACGCCTTTCGCGAACAGGATTTCGGCAACTGGACCGGCCGTCGCCACAGCGAGATCGAGCAAGAGCTCGGTGCCGCGGCCTATCGCGCGTTCTGGAATTCGCCGGGGACCAACCGTCCGCCGAGCGGCGAAAGCTTTGCCGACCAGATCGCACGTGCGCGGGCAGGGCTTAAGCGCCTGCCGGCAGGCGATGTCGTGCTGGTGGTGCATTCCGGCACCATCCGCGCGATCCTCGCGATCGCGCTCGAGCTGTCGCCGGAGCATGCGCTGCGCTTCGTCATCGATCCGCTGTCGTTGACGCGGATCGACCGGTTGGAGAACGCGTGGCGCGTTGTTGCGGTGAACGGGTGTTAATCACTCTCCGGCACTAGAAATTCCGTCATCCTGAGGTGCGAGCGGAGCGAGCCTCGAAGGATGAATGGGCCACCGACCGGGCCGTCGAACCTTCGAGGGCCGCTGAAGGAGCGGCCACCTCAGGGTGACGGAGCAGCATCGAATGCGCGGCTGCAGCTCATCCATTCCGCCGCTGGCCGCGCAGCGTCGGCAGGCCGATGCCGGCGGCATCGAAGCCGCCGTCGACGGCGAGGATCTGTCCGGTGATGTAGCTCGCGCGATCCGAGCACAAGAAGAAGATCGCTTCCGCCAGTTCTTCCTCCAGCCCGTAGCGGTTGAGCGGGATCGCGTCGTGATAGTCGGCGCGGATCTCCGGCGTGTGCACAGCCTTGGCCATCGCGGTCTCGACCGGGCCGGGCGCGACGCCGTTGACGCGGATGCCGAGCGAGGCGAGCTCGACCGCGAGCTGCTTGGTGAGGTGGGCGAGGCCGGCCTTGCTGGTGCCGTAGGCCGAGCGCAGCGTCGAGGCGCGCACCGCCGAGATCGAGGTAATGTTGACGATCGCACCGCCGCCATGCTCGCGCATCACCGGCGCCGCCGCCTTGGTGCACAGGAACGGGCCGGTGAGGTTGACCGCCATGATCCTGTTCCAGTCGGCGTCGGACGTCTCCAGCACCGGCGCGAACACTGCCGTGCCGGCGTTGTTGACCAGCGCGTCGAGCCGGCCGAAGCGGCCGGTGATCGCCGTGATCGCTTTGGTCACGCCATCGGCATCGGAGACGTCGCAGGTCAGCGCCAGCGTGTCGTCGGGCTGCTTCAAGGCTGCGACCGCGGCGCGCAGCAATTCATCCTCGATGTCGAGCAGCGCGACCCGCCAGCCGTCAGCAAGAAAGCGCTTCGCCGCGGCAAGCCCGATGCCGCGCGCGGCGCCGGTGACGAGGGCGACTTTGGGTTGAGACGCTGTCATTGTGCGGTCCATTGTTAGGGTATTTCTGTGTGGCCGACGGGCCAGTTCGTCTGCGATCTTTGCCGAGGCGTGTCAACGGACTCGCATTCGAGCAAAATAGTCCGCGCACGAGATGTCGGCACGGCGGTCTGCGCGTCGGCCTCGGGGCACTGTTCCATGATGGAGTTCTAATGTCGCTCACATTGTATTACCACCCGCTGTCCTCGTTCTGCTGGAAGGCGCTGGTCGCACTGTACGAGAACGGTGCGCCGTTCACGCCGCACATGGTCAATCTCGGCGATCCCGCTGAGCGCGCGGCGCTGCTTGCGCTGTGGCCGATCGGCCGCTTCCCCGTGCTTCGCGACGAGACGAGGGGCGAGACGGTGCCTGAATCGAGCATCGTCATCGAGTATCTCGACCGGCATTATCCCGGCACCGCCAAGTTGATACCGGACGACCCGGACCTCGCGCTGCAGACCCGGCTGCGCGATCGCTTCCTCGATCTCTATGTCCATCTGCCGATGCAGAAGGTCGTCGGCGACCGGCTGCGGCCCGCCGACAAGAAGGACCCGCATGGCGTCGCCGAGGCGCGGGCGCAGCTCCGCACCTCCTATGCGATCCTGGATCAGCAATTGCTGATCCTGGATCAGTACCTCGCGCATGGCGGCTGGATGATGGGCGAGCGCTTCTCGTTGGCCGATTGCTCCGCCGCCCCGGCGCTGTTCTATGGCAACAAGGTCGAGCCGATCGGAGAGGGCCACCAGCATCTCGCTGCCTATCTCAAGCGGCTGAAGGCGCGGTCGTCCTTTGCCCGCGTCCTCAACGAGGCCGAGCCCTATTTCGGCATGTTCCCCCGGGAGTCCTGACCGGAACCCTGGTCCGATCCCGTCCCGAAAATAAATGACGGCGCGATGTCGCTTTCGCGCCGTTCCATTCGTCTTGTACCTGAGGCCCGGGTTCTGGAGCGCTTGGCGCTCCGGAGGCCCGGGCGATCTGTGTGGAGACGACATGGCTGCAGCTGGCAACAGGGCGGAGATTATCCGCTCCCTCTTCGCCGCCTATCTCGCCAATGACCGCGCGAGCGTCGAGGCGGCGTTTGCGGAGGATTTCCGCTTCTCGACGCCCTATGGCGAGAACATCGACAAGCCACGCTATTTCGCCGAGTGCTGGCGCGACTCAGGCTGGATCGGCCGCCACGAGATCGAGCGCATCATGGTCGACGGCGTCGAGGCCTTCGTCACCTATCGCTGCGTGGCGAAGGACGGCAAGAGCTTCCGCAACACCGAGTTCTTCGTGTTCGACGGCGACAAGGTGTCGCGGATCGACGTCTATTTCGGCCCGTCGTATCAGGACGGTGAACTCGTCAGGCAGGAGCGATAGGGCGGCCTCGTGATCGCTCGCTCGCCCGGGCGTCGTCGGCGGCGAGCGTGAACTCTGCAAAGGAAACCGGACAATGTCGATAGCGAGTGAGGGCAGTGGTCTGTCGCAGGCACGGCTCGGACGCATGCGCGAGGTCCTGGCGCGGCATATCGATGATGGCAACGTACCGGGCCTCGTGGCGCTGGTCAGCCGTCGCGGCGAGATCCATGCCGATGTGCTCGGACGCATGGCGGTGGGCGGGCCGCCGATGCAGCGCGACACCATCTTCCGCATCTCCTCGATGACCAAGCCGGTGACGGCGGTCGCCGCGATGATCCTGGTCGAGGAATGCCGGCTCAGGCTCGACGATCCTCTCGATCGCTGGCTGCCCGAGCTCGCCGATCGCCGTGTGTTGCGCACCATCGAATCCGAGGTCGATGATACGGTGCCGGCAACGCGCGCGATCACGCTGCGCGATCTCCTCACCTTCCGCCTCGGGCTCGGCATGATCCCGATGTATCCGGCGCGCTATCCGATCCAGATGGCGATCGCGGATGCCGGCTTCGCGCCCGGGCCGGTATTTCCGTCGTTTCCGCCGGACGAGTTGCTGCGCCGCTACGGCACGCTGCCGCTGGCCTATCAACCCGGCGAGCGCTGGCTCTACAACAGCGGAAGCCTGATCCTCGGCGTTTTGATCGCGCGCGTTGCCGGAACCTCGTTCGCGGGCTTCCTGCAGGACCGAATCTTTGGACCGCTCGGCATGAAGGATACGGCTTTCCACGTGCCGCAACACAAGCTGACGCGGTTTGCGACCTGCTATGGCAGCGATCACGCGACCGGCGCGCTGAAAGTGTTCGACGAACCCGCGACCGGCAAATATGCCGCGCCGCCGGCATTCGAGAATGGCGGCGCCGGGCTGGTGTCGACCGCGGACGATTTCAACGCCTTCGCCCAGATGATGCTCAATAGCGGGCGGCTCGGCACCGAGCGCATCCTGTCGCGTCCCTCGGTGGATCTGATGACCTCGAACCAGATCACGCCGGAACAGAAACTTGGCTCCGAGTTTTTGCTCGGCGCGCGAGGCTGGGGTTTCGGCCTGTCGGTCGTGATCACGCGGGACGATCTCTGTGATGTGCCCGGCCGCTACGGTTGGGACGGCGGTTACGGCACTTCCTGGTATTCCGACCCGCGCGAGGCGATGACCGGAATCCTGCTGACCCAGCGCATGATGGATTCGCCGCAGCCGCTTCCGGTGTATTCGGATTTCTGGACGCTCGCCTATCAGGCGATCGATGACTAGAGCGCGTGTCAATGACCTCGGAAATAATTTCAATGACCGTGTCGGTCGCGCAAACCGTCCGTCGTCTTTCAATCGAGCGCCGGTGCTGAGATCGGCCCACAGACAACGGAGCACGACGATGAAGTTCATGGTGATCGTGAAGGCGAACAGAGATACCGAGGCCGGCGTGATGCCGAGCACCGAGCTGCTCGCCGCAATGGGCAAGTTCAACGAGGAGATGGTCAAGGCCGGCGTGATGCAGGCCGGCGAGGGCCTGCATCCGACCAACAAGGGCGCGCGGGTCAAATACGCCGGCGGGCAGAGCACGGTGTCGCACGGCCCGTTCAGCCTGACGGGTGACCTCGTCACCGGCTTCTGGCTGATCGAGGCCAAATCGCTCGATGAAGCGATCGGCTGGATGAAGCGCGCGCCGTTCGACAGCGGCTCCGAGATCGAAATCCGCCAGGTGTTATCGGCAGACGATTTCGGCGACGCGCTGACACCCGAGTTGCGCGAGCAGGGAGAGCGCCTCCGCGCCCAGGCTGGAAAGAAATGACCCCCGACCTCATCCAGGGACCTCGCGCCGCCGATGCGATCGGAATACACGACCTGCGCCGCAAGTCATGGATTGCGGGCCGGCGTCGCGCAGCGCTTCCCGGAATGACAAGGGTGAAAATTGCGAGTGCCTCAACAGATAGGGAAATCCGACCAATGCGTTTCATGATGCTGATGATCCCGCTCGGCTACGAGTCCGCCCCCGCCAAGCTGGAGCTCGACCCCGAACGGGTCGCCACAATGATGCGGTACAATCAGGCGCTTAAGGATGCGGGCGTGCTGATCACGCTGGAGGGCTTGCATCCGCCGGCCGCCGGCGCGCGCGTCAAGTTCGACACCGGCGAGCCCGTCGTGATCGACGGTCCGTTCACCGAGGCCAAGGAGGTGATCGGCGGCTTCTGGATGATCGAGGTCGCTTCGCGCGCGGAAGCGATCGCATGGGCGAAGCAGTGCCCGGCCACCGCGAACGAGATGATCGAGATCCGCCAGGTGCAGGAGATGGCCGATTTCTCCGAGGAGGTGCAGCAGGCGGCCGCCACCTTCGAGCATCCGCAGGGCGGCCGGGGCAAGGCGCTGCGTTAGCGCATGATCCGGAAAAGTGCGCAGCGGTTTTCCGGAAAGATCATGCGCAAAACAAAGGAGTCGAACAAGATGCGATGCCGCCCGCAATGCGTCGTCGCGCCACCAACCGATCGTCAAACCACCAACCACCACAACGGAGACGCAAGATGAGCAGCAACACTTACCTCGCCGTCTATCTCGGCGGCGGCAAAACCGGCTCGCGGATGGCAGCCTGGAACGCGCTGCCCGAGACTGAGCGGCGCGCCAAGGAGCAGCAGGGCATGGCCGCGTGGGGCGCCTGGGTCGAGAAGCATCACGACGTCATCGTCGAGATGGGCGGACCGCTCGGCAAGACCAAGAAGGTCGGCGCCGGCGGCACCACCGACATCGCCAATCTCATGACCGGCTTCACCGTGGTGCGCGCCGCGTCGCATGAGGCAGCGGCAAAGCTGTTCGAGAACCACCCGCATTTTTCGATCTTCCCGGGCGAAGCCGTAGAGATCATGCCGGTGCTGCCGATCCCGGGGCGCTAGTCCCCGGGGCGTTAGGCTACCAGTTCCCTGAACCTCTCCCGCTTGCGGGGTCGAGACGAGCGAAGCTCGCTCTTAGGTCGCATCGCATCATCGATGCGATGCGGGTGGGGGCTTTCTCCACGATGCGACACGCGGAGACAGCTCCCATCCCCCGGGAGCGACGTCGCTCTCACGTCACGCCGGCCCAATCCAATCTGAACTCTGGGTGGAGATTTTGCGCGATGGCGAAGCTCGTCTTTCGATTGAACCAGTCGCTCGACGGCTATGTCGATCACGACCAGCCGATGCCGCCAGAACCTGGGCTCTTTCGTCATTTCATCGAGCAGGTGCGTGGCGTGACCGGTATGTTGTACGGCCGCCGCATGTACGAGGTGATGCGCTACTGGGACGACGACCTCCCCGATTGGGGCGCGGAGGAGCGCGAGTACGCGGCCGCGTGGCGGAGCCGGCCAAAATGGGTCGTGTCGCGTTCGCTGACGTCGGTCGGGCCCAACGCGACCCTGGTCGCGGGCGATCTCGGGGCGGCGGTGCGCGAGTTGAAGGCCCGGCTCGACGGTGAGATCGAAGTCGCCGGACCGGAGCTCGCGGGACGTTTGACCGAGCTCGGCCTGATCGATGAGTATCAGATCTACCTCCGGCCCGTCGTGCTCGGGCGCGGCAAGCCCTTCTTCGCCGGCCCCCGTGCCCCGCTGCGCCTCGTGGCAAGCGATCGGCTGGGCGAGAACACGATCAGGTTGACCTACGTCCCCGCCTAGTCGCGCGTTCAGCCCGCCGGTCCGTTAATCTTGATGATCCCGTGATCCCGCCGCTAGTGACCTTTACCGCCGGCTCATGTAAAAGCCGTTCACATGAGCTGGCGCAAGGACCAAGGCCGCGCCGAGCGCGGCTATCATCACGGCAATCTCAAAGAGGCGTTGCTGCAGGCCGCCCTCGACCTGATCTCGAAGAAGGGGCCGGCCGGCTTCACCTTCGCCGATGCCGCGCGCATGGCCGGCGTCAGCCCCGCCGCGCCATACCGGCACTTCCGCGACCGCGACGAACTGATCGCCAGCATCGCGCAGCGCGGCTTCGAGCAGTTCGAGTCTTTGCTGACGCAGGCCTGGGACGACGGCCGCCCCGACACCGTCACGGCGTTCGAGCGGGTCGGCAAGGCCTATCTCGCGTTCGCGCGCGAAGAGCCCGCATTCTATTCCGCGATGTTCGAATCCGGCCTGCCGCCTGATGCGAATCCAACGCTAATGGCTGCAAGCGAACGGGCGTTCGCGATCATTCGCGCCGCCGCCGAACGGCTCGCGGCGCTGGCGCCGCCGGGCATGCCGCGGCCGCCGGCGATGATGATGGCGCTGCACATCTGGTCGATGTCGCATGGCGTCGCCTCGCTGTTCGGCCGCGGCGACGCCGCGCGGCGCAAGCTGCCGATGTCGCCGGAGGACCTGCTCGAGGCGGAAGTGCTGATCTATCTGCGCGGGCTCGGCTTCCGGACCGACCAGCGGCCGGGAACCGCGGCCGCCGACGACAAGCCGGCGGGCGAGAAGGCGGGTCCGTGGGGCAAGCCGAAATAAGGTTCAACGGCCAAGCCAAAAATAATCCGAGGGGTGCGTCATCCGCGCTGCTTGACTTTCCCGGGGGATCGGCTACCTATGTAAATGTTATTTACATTCACAACGGCGTGATGCCGTGATGGAGAAGGAAATGGCCTACACCGCTGATGTCAATCGCTGGCGCGGCCCCGTCGAAGAGCCCTACCGTCCCTACTTCTACGCGACGCCGTGGCATCCCCTGAAGATCGCCGGGATCATCCTCGGCTTCATGATCTGGTGGCCGATCGGCCTCGCCCTTCTCTTTTTCACACTCGGGAGCAGAAAAATGGCCTGTTGGAGTCACTACGATCAGGATCGCTGGGCGAACAAGATGGAGCGCATGCAGGACAAGATGGAGCGGATGAAGAGCCGCATGGAGCGCCGCGGCTTCCCGTTCGGCGGCTTCGGCCCGCCCTCCAGCGGCAACCGCGCCTTCGACGAGTACCGCCAGGACACGCTGCGCCGGCTCGAGGAGGAGCAGGTCGAGTTCAAGAACTTCCTCGATCGCCTGCGTCACGCCAAGGACAAGGAAGAGTTCGACGCCTTCATGGCGCAGCACAAGACCCGTCCGACCCCGCCGAACGACCAGCCGCCCCAGAGCTGATCTTGCAAGGCTGATCACGCGAGGCAGTAGCTAGCCTTCAGGCGATGTGCCCCCATAAAACCTGATGGCCCTGAGCCGCCCGTTTGCGACAAGCAAGCGGGCGGTTTGCATTTTGCGATCGTCATGCCCACTGTATCGTCCAGGATCCGGACGATGAGGCGAAGATGATGGCATCCGCGACGGCGAGTTCTGAACTCTGGCCTGCGATCCGGCGCGAGGCGGAAGCTGCAATCGCGGCCGATCCCTTTCTCGAAGCCTCTGCTGCCTTCATCCTCGATCAAGGCGACCTCGGCGGCGCGCTCGCTTTCCTGATCGGCCGGGCTATCTGCCGCACTGATGCCGATCGTGCGCAGTTCATGCGGACCGCCCGCGAGGCGTTCGCGGCGGAGCCCGCGCTGGTCGACGCCGCGGCCACCGATCTCGTGGCGATCGTCCGTCGCGACCCGGCGATCACGGGCTTGCTGCCGCCGCTCCTCAACTTCAAGGGCTACGTCGCGCTGCAAGCCTGGCGCGTCTCGAACTGGCTGTGGCGGAACGACCGTCCTGACCTTGCGCTGCTGATGCAGAGTGCGGCGGCGGATCAGTTGCAGATCAGCATTCATCCGTCAGCCCAAATCGGAACCGCTGTGTTCCTCGATCACGGCACCGGCATCATCATCGGCGCGTTGGCCTCGGTCGGCGACGAGGTCACGATCCTGCAGAACGTCACCATCGCGCGGCATCAGGACGACCCGCACCACGCCCCGACGATCGGCCGTGGCGTGCTGCTCAGCGCCGGCGCCACTGTCATCGGCAAGCTCATCATCGGAGATTTCGCCAAGATCGGCGCTGGCGCGCTGGTGACGTCGGACGTGCCCGCCGGCTGCACCGCCGTCGGCGTGCCGGCGCGGCTGACCAATTGCACGGAAGCGGGCGTGCCGGTGCTCTAGCGAGATCGTCAGGTGAGCACGCCTCTCAGGCTCCCTCTCCCCTTGCGGGAGAGGGTGGGGAGAGGGGTGGCCCCGGGCGCTGACGCGAGAGATTTGGCGATCGTTTATCAACGTGCTCAGCGAGCGGCGCCAATCCTCATGGTCATCCGAGCAAGCGGCACCCCTCTCCCCAGCCCTCCCGCACAAGGGGGGAGGGAGCCCTGTCGGTTTGCTCACCTCACTGTATGATGCGACGAGATCGTCCCCCCCCTCACACATTTGATCCCTGGATCGCATCGTCACGCCGGCACGAGCGCGTCGGCGAGCTGCGTAAAGCTGTCGACGTGGAGGTCGAACCAGGATTCCGGCGCGACGTCGACCTTCGCCGCAGGCCCGAACTCCAGCGGGCGGGCGACGAACGCGGTGCGCATGCCGAAGGCGCGGGCGGCCTTCAGATCGTATTTGTGGCAGGCGACCATCAGGATCTTGTCGGCGGGATAGCCGAGATAGTCGACGGCGAGTTGATACACCGCCGGTGACGGCTTGTAGCTGTGTGCAAGCTCCGCAGTCAGCACGGCGTCGAACGGCAGCCTGGCGTGCTTGACCACCGCCACCACCGCGGCCATGCCCGCATTCGACAATGTCGAGGTCACGAAACGGCTGCGCAGGCGCGCCAGCCCGTCGACGCTGTCGGGCCACGCATCGAGGTTGCTCCACACCGTGTTCAATTCGTTGCGCTCATCTTTGGAGAAAGCCTCCGAGAGGCCGTGGCGATCGAGCAGCACATCCAGCGCCTCGCGATAGATGCGATCGACCCGGATCCACGGGCGTTTGCCGGCGATCACGTCGTCGAGCGCGGCACGATAGAGATCGCGCCATTCGCTCGAGAGCTTTGCCCAGTCGAGCGCGAGCCCCTTCACGGCGTTGACGGCTTGCCCGGCACGCAGGATCGGCTGGTAGAAGTCGACGCACGTCCCCTGGACGTCGAACGCGATCGCGCGAATCTCATCGCGCCACGTCGCGGCCCTTGCCGGCTGCATCCCCGTCATCGCGGCCATGATCGATAGTCCTCCGGCGGCCACAAAGCTTCGTCTGGTTAGATCGGGTAGCACGGTTCTGTCCCCGGTTGCGGTATCGGAAGCGGGTATTGGAAGCAGCCAAAACCTTCGTCAGGTGAGCGCGCCTCTCAGGCTCCCTCTCCCCTTGTGGGAGAGGGTGGGGTGAGGGGTGGCCCCGGGTGCGATCGACGAGATGCGATATCGCTGCATCAACCTGCGTAGCGAGCATCGCCCTTCTAGCGGAGAACGGAGCAAGCGGTACCCCTCTCCCCAACCCTCCCCCGCAAGGGGGGAGGGAGCCCGACTAGCGTGCTCAACTCACCTGCATGCAGCGATCGTAGGTGCTCGCCTCATACATTCGATCCATGGATCGCGTCGATCACCGCGTCCGTCACTTCCTTCGTGGTCGCCTTGCCGCCGACGTCGGGCGTCAGCACGCCGGCCGCACACACCTTCTCGACTGCCGCCATCAGGCGCGCCGCGGCGTCCTTTTCGCCGAGATGCTCCAGCATCTGCGCACCGGTCCAGAAGGTGGCCACCGGGTTGGCGATGCCTTTGCCCGTGATGTCGAAGGCCGAGCCGTGGATCGGCTCGAACATCGAGGGGAAGCGGCGCTGCGGGTCGATGTTGCCGGTCGGCGCCACGCCGAGGCTGCCGGCCAGGGCGCCGGCGAGATCCGACAGGATGTCGGCGTGCAGGTTGGTCGCGATGATGGTGTCGAGGCTCTTCGGATTGAGCGTCATCCGCACCGTCATGGCGTCGACCAGCATCTTGTCCCAGGTCACGTCGGGAAAGTCCTTGGCCACTTCGGCCGCGATCTCGTCCCACATCACCATGCCGTGGCGCTGCGCGTTCGACTTGGTCACCACGGTGAGGAATTTGCGCGGCCGCGACTGCGCGAGCTGGAACGCGTAGCGCATGATCCGGGTCACGCCGACCCGGGTGAAGACTGCGACTTCGGTGCCGACCTCTTCCGGCAGGCCCTTGTGCGCGCGGCCGCCCATGCCGGCATATTCGCCCTCGGAGTTCTCGCGCACGATCACCCAGTCGAGATCGCCGACGCCGACATTGCGCAGCGGCGAGGCGACGCCGGGCAGGATTTTGGTCGGCCGCACATTGGCGTACTGGTCAAAGCCCTGGCAGATCGGCAGCCGCAGGCCCCACAGCGTGATGTGGTCGGGCACGTCGGGCGCGCCGACCGCGCCGAAATAGATCGCGTCGAACTTCTTGAGCTCCGCGAGCCCATCGGCCGGCATCATCACGCCGTGCTTCTTGTAATAGTCCGAGCCCCAGCCGAAGGTCTTGACGTTGAAGCTGATGTCGCCCGAGCGCTTCGCCAGCGCCTCCAGCACGCGGACGCCCGCGGAGATCACTTCGGGGCCGATGCCGTCGGCGGGGATGGCGGCGATGGAATGGGTACGCATGATTTGTCTCCGGATCTGGCGTTAGCGGGTTTGCACGGGATTGGGTTGCGGTTCGGATTGTGCGGGGGCGCTCTGGGTGCGCGACAGCAGCAGCGTGAGCACGGCTGACAGCACCAGGAGGCCGGCGACGAAATAGAGACCGCCGTCGAAGCTGCCGGTGCGGTCCTTGATCCAGCCGATCATCGCAGGTCCGACGAAGCCGCCGAGATTGCCGATCGAGTTGATGGTGGCGATGCCGGCCGCGGCGGCCGAGCCCGACAGGAACATGGTCGGCATGCTCCACAGCGGCGGCTTCGAGGAGGAGATGCCGATGTTGACCAAGGTCAGCGCCGCAATCACGGCAGCAAGCCCGGTCCACAATCCCGCGAGCGCTAAACCTGCCGCCGCCATCAGGCAGGCCAGCACCACGTGCCAGGTGCGCTCGCCGGTGCGGTCGGAATGCCGCGCCCACAGCACCATTGCGATCACGGCGATGGTCGCCGGCACCGCGTTGAGGAAGCCGACCTGGATCGACGACAGGCCGAACGCCTTGATGATCTGCGGCGCCCACACACCAAGTGTGTAGAGCCCGGCCGAGGTGCCGAAATAGACCAGCGCCAGCGCCAGCACGCGCGGATCGGCAAGACCACGCCAGATGCTGTGGCTCGCGGTCGCGGCCTTGCCGTCGGTCTCGGCCTTCATGGTCTTGACCAGCCAGGCGCGCTCGTCGTCGGCAAGCCATCTGGCCTGTTCCGGCCGGTCGGTGAGGAAGCTCAGCACCACGAAGCCGAGCAGCACGGCGGGCACGGCCTCCAGCACGAACAGCCATTGCCAGCCCTTGAAGCCGAGCAGGCCGTCCATCTCCAGCAGCGCGCCGGAGACCGGCGAGCCGAGCACGGTCGAGAGCGGCGCCGCAGCCATGAACAGCGCGGTGACGGCGGCGCGCTGCCGCGCCGGGAACCAGTAGGAGAGGTAGAGGATGATGCCGGGGAAGAAGCCGGCTTCGGCGGCGCCGAGCAAGAAGCGCAGCACGTAGAAGCTGGTCGCGCCCTGCACCAGCGCCATCGCCGCCGAAACGATACCCCAGGTGATCATCACCCGCGCGATCCAGATCCGCGCGCCGATCTTGTGCAGGATGATGTTGGAGGGCACCTCGAACAGGAAGTAGCCCCAGAAGAAGATGCCGGCGCCGAAGCCATAGACGGTCGGCGACAGGCCGATGTCCTTGTTCATGGTCAGCGAGGCGAAGCCGATATTGACGCGGTCGATGAAGGCCACGAAGTACAGCAGCATGATGAACGGCACGATGCGCAGTGAGATCTTGCGCAACACGCGCGTGCCAAGCTGGCTTTCCATGGGCTTCCCCGGAGTTCGTCTTGTTGTTGGGACGGCGCGTTTCGCCGCACCACCGGGAAGCCTAGAAGGCCGCGCCCTTCCGCTTCAAGGTGCGCCGGTTTATACAAAAAAATGATATAATCTTGGTTCCGTCATTGCGAGGAGCGAAGCGACGAAGCAATCCACCGCTCCGCATATGCGGTGGCAATGGATTGCTTCGCGGAGCCTGTCATCCGGCGGCGCTTCGCGCCGACCGGGTGGCTCGCAATGACGGTGGATAGGCCCTGGAGTAAAAACATCTTGGAACTGCACCAGCTTCGCTGCTTCGTCGCGGCCGCCGAGGACCTGCATTTCGGCCGCGCGGCGCAGCGCCTGCAGATGATGCCGTCGGCGCTTGGCCGTCACATCAAGCTGCTGGAAGAGGACCTCGGCGTGCGGCTGTTCGCGCGCACCACGCGCGCGGTGTCGCTGACCGAGGATGGCGCCACCCTGCTGCGCGAGGGACGCGCGCTGCTCGGCCGCGCCGAGGCGATCGAGGATGGCTTTCGCCGCCGGCTGCGCAAGCCGCAGGCGCGGCGCTTCCGGATCGGCGCGATCGACAGCGCCG
>NZ_LGHK01000226.1 GCF_001908235.1 Bradyrhizobium sp. NAS96.2 | reverse complement strand
CGCACCGGCGAGCCAGGCCCTCACGCCCGGCCGCAACGGACAGCCGCCCGCCGCGACCAGCGCCGCGTAGCGCGCGGTCTTGATCGCATGCAGGTCGGCGATATCTGCGAATGTCAGCATAGGCACCGCGTTGCGCTCATCGAAGGCGCGGATGCGCTCCTTGCCGCCGGCGACCCGAAGCAGCCGCCCGTAAGTCACCTGATCCCAGAACCAGTCGAGGCCGGCCTCGGCGAACGCCTCGTTGAAGGCGCGGCGATGCACCTCCTCGGTCTCGGCGAGCGTACCGTCGACATCGAAGATCAAGGCGCGCGCCCCAGCAATGATGTCGCGCATTCCCGCGGTCCGGATTGCTGCGAGCGCCAGGTTCATCGCGCCTCGCCGGCGGCACCGGCGCCCTTCGCGAATACGCGGCTCGCCAGCACATCGCCGGCCTCGATCGACATCACGTCGTCGACCGTGAGCGTGCGGTCGAGCTTCGCCACGATCCGGTTGGCCTGGCGCAGCCGGATGCGGTCGAGCGCGTTGCGGATCGAGCGCGCATTGGAGAACAGCGGCTGTCCCTTGCGAATGCCGATGTACCGGGTGAAGGCCTCGCGTGCTTCCGGGGAGAAACGATAATTCTGCTGCTGCAACATCAGCTCGGCGATCCAGAGCAGCTCCGCATCCGAATAATCCGGAAAATCGATGTGATGCGCGATGCGGGAGCGGAAGCCCGGATTGCTCTGGAAGAACTTCTCCATCCGGTCGCCATAGCCGGCCAGGATCACCACCAGATCCTCGCGCTGCTGTTCCATGATCTGCAGCAGGATCTCGATCGCCTCTTGCCCGTAGTCGCGCTCGTTCTCGGGCCGGTACAGGTAATAGGCCTCGTCGATGAACAAGACGCCGCCCATCGCCTTCTTCAGTATCTCTTTCGTCTTCGGCGCGGTGTGGCCGATATATTGCCCGACCAGATCATCGCGCGTGACGCTGATGACGTGGCCGCGGCGGACGAAGCCGAGCTTGTGCAGGATGCCGGCCATCCGCAGCGCGACCGTGGTCTTGCCGGTGCCGGGATTGCCGGTGAACGACATGTGCAGGGTCGGAAATGTCGTCGCCAGCGCCATCTTCTGCCTGATGCGTTCGACCAGCAGGAGCGAAGCGATCTCGCGGATGCGGGTCTTCACCGGCTTCAGGCCGATCAATTCGGAATCGAGCTGGTCGAGCACGTCGCCGATACCGAGGTCGGCGAATTCATGCCGAAGGTCGATGGTCTCGAGCGGCCTCTCGCGGATCTGTTGGCTGACTTGTTCTTGCGGTTGCGTCATCATCCTCTCGCTTCGAAAAAAGCTCCGTCGCCGCGGCGGGCGACGACGGAGAAGTGCATCCGGACCAGGCGGTCGAGGGAGCAACCCGCCTGGTTTGCCAACCGGACGCGGTCACTGATCGGCGTAGCGTTCGCCCTCGGGGCGAACAGCCGCATAGGAATACGTCGCGTAGCGGACGTTGCGCCCGGCAGCTTCCTGACGGTCGAGCCGGAAGCCGGGCTCCTCGCGCGGCCGGTTGACGATGAAGGAGATCCGAACCGACTCCCAGCCGGGGCTGGAATCGAAGCCGGAGATCCGGATGTAGCGGTCGCCATAGACCCGCCGGCAATCGGCGAGCTCCTTCATGATGCCGGCCGCATCGCGCAGGTCGAACATCGGCAGGCCCCACATGTCCCAATAGGTGTTGCGGGGGTGCGGATCGTCGGTGAACTCGATGTTCACCGCCCAGCCCTTGTCGAGGCAGTATTGCACCTGCGCGGCGATCTGCTCATCGGTCAGATCAGGCAGGAAAGAGAAGCAGCCTTGGGTCACGCGCATGAGAAACTCCTGTCAGCCCGCCGTGCTCGGCGTGGGAATGAAATCCGGGGCGTCCGTCGATTCGTAGTTGAAGGTAACGTCCTTCCAGACGTCGAGCGCCTCGCGCAGCGGCGTGCAGGTCTGCGCCGCCTTGGCCAGGATCTCCGGGCCTTCATGGACGTAGTCGCGCCCCTCGTTGCGGGCGAGGATCATGGCTTCCAGCGCGACGCGGTTGGCGGTCGCGCCGGCCTGGATGCCGCGGGGATGGCCGATGGTGCCGCCGCCGAATTGCAGCACCACATCCTCGCCGAGCAGGTCGAGCAGCTGGTGCATCTGGCCGGCATGAATGCCGCCGGAGGCCACCGGCATCAGCTTGTTGAGGCTCGCCCAGTTCTGGTCGAAGAACACGCCGTGCTCGAGCTGCATCGGATTGAAGTCCTCGCGGCAGATGTCGTAGTAGCCGCGCGTGGTGTTCGGGTCGCCTTCGAGCTTGCCGACCACGGTGCCGGCATGGATGTGATCGACGCCGGCGAGCCGCATCCACTTCGCGATCACGCGGAACGAGACGCCGTGGCTGCGCTGCCGCGTGTAGGTCGAGTGACCGGCGCGATGCAGATGCAGGATCATGTTGTTCCTGCGCGCCCACTTCGCCATCGACTGGATCGCGGTGTAGCCGATCACGAGGTCGATCATGACGATGTTGGAGCCGAGCTCATGGGCGAATTCGGCGCGCTCGTACATGTCCTCCATGGTCGCCGCGGTGACGTTGAGATAGGTGCCCTTGATCTCGCCGGTCGCGGCCTGCGCGCGGTTGACGGCCTCCATGCAGTAGAGGAAGCGCTCGCGCCAGTGCATGAAGGGCTGCGAGTTGATGTTCTCGTCGTCCTTGGTGAAATCGAGGCCGCCCTTCAGCGCCTCATAGACGACGCGGCCATAGTTGCGGCCGGACAGGCCGAGCTTCGGCTTCACGGTGGCGCCGAGCAAGGGACGGCCGAACTTGTCGAGCCGCTCGCGCTCCACAACGATTCCGGTGGCCGGGCCCTGGAAGGTCTTCACATAGGCGGTCGGCAGCCGCATGTCCTCGAGCCGCAACGCCTTCAGCGGCTTGAAGCCGAACACGTTGCCGATGATCGAGGCGGTCAGGTTCGAGATCGAGCCCGCCTCGAACAAATCGAGGTCATAGGCAATATAGGCGAAGTAGCTGCCCGGCGAGTTCGGCACCGGATCGACGCGATAGCATTTCGCCCGGTACTTCTCCGCAGCCGTCAGCCGGTCGGTCCACACCACGGTCCAGGTTGCGGTCGAGGATTCGCCCGCCACCGCCGCGCAGGCTTCGGTCGGATCGACGCCGTCCTGCGGGGTGACGCGGAACAGCGCGATGACGTCGGTGTCCTTGGGCTCATAGTCCGGCTCCCAATAGCCCATCCGCTTGTATTCCATCACGCCGGACTTGTAGCGATCCTTGCCGCGCACGGTGATCGACTGCTGGACGTTCATCAGAATCTCCTGTGTTTCGCTGGCCATTTGATCAGGCGGCCTGGGTCATCTTTCCAATCTGCGGATCGAGCGCGCCGGCGCGGTAGCGTCGCGCCATCTCCGGCAGGCCAACCACCTTGATCCCTGCGGCATTGCCGGCCGTGCCGAACTGCTCGAAGCGGTCGCGGCAGAGTTCGCGCAGTGCATCCATCGCGGGCTTCAGGAACTTGCGTGGATCGAACTCGCTCTTCGACTGCACCGCGACCTTGCGGAAGGCCGCGGCCATCGCCAGGCGGCAATCGGTATCGATGTTGACCTTGCGCACGCCGTGCTTGATGCCGCGCACGATCTCCTCGACCGGCACGCCCCAGGTCTGCGGCATCTCGCCGCCGAACTGGTTGAACACGTCCTGCAGCGCCTGCGGCACCGAGGACGAGCCGTGCATCACCAGATGCGTGTTGGGCAGGCGCGTGTGGACCTCCTCGACCACGCGCATCGCCAGGATCTCGCCGTCCGGCTTGCGGGTGAACTTGTAGGCGCCGTGCGAGGTGCCCATCGCGATCGCCAGCGCATCGACCTTGGTGGCGCGGACGAAATCGACCGCCTGGTCCGGATCGGTGAGCAGTTGATCGTGGCTGATCTTGCCTTCGACCCCGTGACCGTCCTCCTGCTCGCCGCCGCCGTGCTCGAGCGAGCCGAGCACACCGAGTTCGCCTTCGACCGACGCGCCGACCCAGTGCGCCATCTCGACGACCCGGCGGGTGATGTCGACGTTGTAATCGTAGTCGGCCGCGGTCTTGGCGTCCGCCTTGAGCGAGCCGTCCATCATCACGGAGGTGAAGCCGTAGCGGATCGCGGTGGCGCAGGTCGCCTCCTCGTTGCCGTGGTCGAGATGCAGGCAGAGCGGGATCTGCGGATGCATCTCCTCCAGCGCGTCGATCATCTTCGCCAGCATGATGTCGTTGGCATAGGACCGCGCGCCGCGCGACGCCTGGATGATGACCGGCGCGTCGCAGGATGCCGCCGCCTCCATGATGGCGAGGCCCTGCTCCATGTTGTTGATGTTGAAGGCCGGCACGCCGTAGCCGCGTTCGGCGGCATGGTCCAGCAATTGCCTCAGTGTGATCCGCGCCATCGTGGCGTCCTCCTTTCAATTCGCTCGTTGCATGAGCTGCTTTGCGGCAGCGGCGACCGCCGCAGGCGTGATGCCGAATTCGCGGTAGAGCACGTCGGCCGGCGCCGACGCGCCGAAGCCGGTCATGCCCACGAAGGCTCCGTTGTCACCGAGCCAGCGGGCCCAGTCGCCTTCGACGGCGGCTTCGACGCCTACGCGCGGCGCGCTGCCCAGAACTTTTGCGCGATAGTCGCTCGGCTGCTGGCGGAACAGGTCGAAGCACGGGGCCGAGACGACCGCGGCCTGAACCCCTGCTTCCGCCAGCAGCTTTGCGGCTTCGAGCGCGATCGCCACCTCTGAACCCGTTGCAATCAGGGTGACGTCACGCGCGAAGGCCGGCTCGGCGAGAACGTAGGCGCCGAGCGCAACCTGGTTGTCCTTGCTGCCGTCGCGGACCGTCGGCAGCGCCTGCCGCGACAGGCAGAGGATCGACGGCGAGGTCTCTGCCTTCAGCGCGCAATCCCAGGCTTCCGCGGTCTCGACCGCGTCGGCCGGACGGAACACCAGCACGTTCGGGATCGCCCGCAGCGCCGCCAGATGCTCGACCGGCTGATGTGTCGGCCCGTCCTCGCCAAGCCCGATCGAATCGTGCGTCATCACATGGATGACGCGGATGCCCATCAACGCCGCAAGGCGGATCGCGGGCCGGCTGTAGTCGGCGAAGCTCAGGAAGGTGCCGCCATAGGGAATGAACCCGCCATGCAAGGCGATGCCGTTCATCGCCGCCGCCATGCCGTGCTCGCGAATGCCGTAGTGGATATAGCTGCCGTCCAGCGTTTCCGGCCGCACCGAAACCTGCGACTTCGCCTGCGTGAGGTTGGAGTGCGTGAGGTCGGCCGAGCCGCCCAGGAGATTGGGCAAGGCTTCCGCGATCACGTCGATGACCTGTTGCGAGGCCTGCCGCGTGGCAATCTTTGGCTGTTCGGTTGCAAAGCGCTCGACGAGCGCAGCCATCGCCTTGGTGTAGGCACAGGGCAGTTTCCGGTTCAGCGCGTCGTGGAACGGCGATCGCTCGCCCCTGTCCGCCTTGCACGCGGCACGCGAGCGCTCGATCCAGGCGCGCCGCGCATCGCGGCCGCGGCCGCCGAGCTCACGCCATTCGGCCAGCACCGCCTCGGGGGCTTCGAAGGCCGGGTACGGCCAGCGCAGCGCGCTACGGGTCTTCGCCACCTCGTCGGCGCCGAGCGGCGCGCCATGCACCTTCTCGCTGCCCTGCCGGTTGGGCGCACCGAACCCGATCACTGTCCGGCAGGCGATCAGCGACGGACGATCGCTCGCTCGCGCCTGCCTGATCGCCGCGGCGATCGCCTGCGGATCGTGACCGTCAATGCGGCAGACGTTCCAGCCGCTGGCCGCAAACCGCGCCGTCTGGTCGTCCGAACAGGACAGCGAGGTCGCACCATCGATCGAGATATGGTTGTCGTCGAACAGCACGATCAACCGGTTCAGCCGCAAATGGCCGGCGAGCGAGATCGCCTCATGGCTGAGGCCTTCCATCAGGCAGCCGTCGCCGGCGATCACATAGGTGTAGTGGTCGACCAGATCGTCGCCGAAGCGAGCGTTCATCAAGCGCTCGGCGAGCGCCATTCCGACTGCGGTCGCGATCCCCTGCCCGAGCGGCCCGGTCGTGGTCTCGACACCCGGCGTATGGCCATATTCAGGATGTCCCGGGGTCTGCGATCCCCACTGCCGGAATGCCTTGAGCTGATCGAGCGTCATGCTCTCGTAGCCGGTGAGGTAAAGCAGCGCGTAGAGCAGCATCGAGCCGTGCCCCGCCGACAGCACGAAGCGGTCGCGGTCGGGCCAGACCGGGTCGGCCGGATCGAACTTCAGGAAGTCGGTGAACAGCACGGTCGCGACATCGGCCATGCCCATCGGCATGCCGGGATGACCGGACTTCGCCTGCTCCACCGCGTCGACGGCGAGGAAGCGGATGGCATTGGCCATCTCGTCGTGGCTGATATCGGGGCGGCTGGCAACGGACGCAAGTGCGGTCATATCGTTCGCCTCTTTCGTTCGATCAATTGCAGGATCAGCGGGGTCAGGATGAGCTGCATCGCGAGGTCGAGCTTGGCGCCGTGCACCACGATCGAGTTGGCGCGCGACATGAAGCTGTTCGGGATCATCGAGAGCAGATAGGGAAAATCGATGCCGCGCGGATTCTTCAGGCGGATCACGACCATCGATTCATCCGGCGTCGGGATCCAGCGCGCGATGAACGGGTTCGAGGTGTCGACCGTCGGCACGCGCTGGAAGTTGATGTCGGTCTCGGTGAATTGCGGGCAGATGTAGTTCACGTAATCCGGCATGCGGCGCAGGATGGTGTCGGTCACCGCCTCGGTGGAATAGCCGCGATGGCTGCGGTCGCGGTGCAGCTTCTGGATCCATTCGAGGTTGATGACCGGCACGACCCCGATCTTGAGATCGGCGTGCTGCGCGACGTTCACCTTGGCGGTGACCACGGCGCCGTGCAGGCCCTCATAGAACAAGAGGTCGGAATTCTCCGGCAGCGCCTCCCAGGCGGTGAATGTGCCGGGCTTGGCGCCATAGAGCCGTGACTCCTCCTCGTCGTGCACATAGTGCCGCGTCGTTCCGGTGCCGGTCTCGGCATAGTCGCTGAACAGCTTTTCCAGCTCCTCGAACAGATTGGTCTCGGGGCTGAAATGGCTGAAGTGCTTGTTGCCGCGCTCGGCCTCCTCCACCATCATGCTGCGCATCTCGGCGCGGTCGTAGCGGTGGAACGCGTCGCCCTCGATATAGGCGGCGAGGACGTTCTCGCGGCGGAAGATGTTCTCGAACGTCTTCTTCACCGAAGTGGTGCCGGCGCCGGACGAGCCGGTGATCGAGATGATGGGATGCCTGCGAGACATGCGCTCCCCCCTTCAGCGGAACAGGCCGCGCCGCGCGAACAGCGGGGCATCGCTGCTCTCGAACAACGGCTCGACGGTCAGGTGGATCGCATCGACGTCGCGCACCGCGCGCGCCGATCCCATGATGAGTGGCACGCGCTGATGCGGCGTCCGTGCCGATAGTTCGAGGATGCGCGACCGGCCGCTCGACGCGGCGCCGCCCGCCCATTCCATGATCAGTGCGATGGGGTGCGCCTCGTAGAGCAGGCGCAAGCGGCCTTCGCGGTAACCCTTGCGCGCATCCGCCGGATAGAGAAACACGCCGCCGCGCATCAGGATGCGGTAGGCCTCGGCCACCAACGAGCCGATCCAGCGCATGTTGTAGTCCTGTCCGAGCTCGCCATTCACCCCGGCAAGGCAGTCGTCGATGTAGTTGCGCACCGGGCCGCTCCAGTGCCGCCGGTTCGAGGCGTTGATGGCGAATTCCGACGCGCCCTGCGGCACCCGCAGATCACGCGCAGTCAGCACGAACTCGCCGCTTCTCGGGTCGAGCGTGAAACAGTCGACGCACTGGTCGAGCGCCAGCACCAGCACGGTCTGCGGACCGTAGATGAAGCAACCTGCGGCACATTGCGCCGTGCCGGGCTCGAAGAAGGTCGAGATGATATCGTTGCCCTTCGGCCGGATCGAGAAGATCGTGCCGATCGAGATATTGTTTTCGAGATTGGCCGATCCATCGAGCGGATCGATCGCGACACAGAGCGACGCATCCGGATTGAGCGTCTCCGGCAGTTCGACCTCCTCCGAGACAATGGCGGCGACTGGCGCGGCACGCAGCGCGTCGCGCATCAGGCGGTCGGCGACGATGTCGATGGTCTTCTGGCGATCGCCGTCGGGATTGACACCGCCGCTCTCGCCGACGATGCCGGCGAGCGGCCCGGCGGCAACGATGCGCGACAGCTCGATCGCGGCACCGGCAAGCGCTTCGATCACCGCAACGGTCGCGGCGCGCAACGGGCTATGCTGCGTCGGCCACTCCAGATGGGCATGCAATGCAGGACGAATCTCCACCGGCCTCTCCCTTTGATCGCGCCCTCTGTCCCGAGGTGTCGAGAGGCGACCTCAGGGGAGTCGCCTTCGCCGTATCAACGCGCGAATTGCCCAATTAGGGAAATTTTATTATCTTTGGTCCGGGCAAAGTATTTCTTATGGAGCTCGGCATGGCCGGCAACTTCACGCGGGACCTCACCATTCGCCAGTTGCGCGCACTCTCCACCCTGCACGAGGCCGGCTCGATCACGTCGGCGGCCAACCGGCTGAACCTGACGCAACCCGCGGTGACATTGCAGCTCCGCAACCTGCAAACGCTCGCGGGACTGCCGTTGATCCAGCGCACCGGCGACGGCATGGCGCTGACGGATGCCGGCGCACATGTGCTGACGCTGGTCGAGCGGATCGAGGCGGCGCTGAAGGATTGCGAGCAATCGCTCGACATGATCGCGGGCCGCAGCGGCGGCCGCGTCGCGATGGGCGCGGTCTCGACCGCGAAGTACTTCGTGCCGTTCGCGATCGCGGCGTTCTCGCGCCGCTTTCCCAAGATCGAGGTGACGCTGCGGATCGGCAACCGCGAGGAAATCCGCGACGCGCTGCGCGGCTACGATCTCGACATCGCGGTCATGGGCAGGCCGCCGGCCGATGTCGAGGTCGAGATGAAGCCGCTCGGCCGCCATCCGCACTTCATCATCGCCGCCCCCGATCATCGGCTGGCGCGGCGACGGCACGTCTCCCCGCCGGAGCTCGCCAATGAAACCTTCATCACCCGCGAGCAGGGATCCGGAACGCGGATGCTGATGCAGCAATATTTCGAGCGGGTCGGACTTGAGCCGAAGCTGGGCATGGCGATGGACAGCAACGAGACCATCAAGCAGGCGGTCATGGCCGGGCTCGGCATCGCCTTCATTTCCCAGCACACCGTGTTCCACGAGCTGGAGGACGGCCGGCTGGTGGTGCTCAAGGTGAAGGGCCTGCCGATCGTCCGGCAGTGGCATGCAATCAGGCGGGCCGACAAAATCCTGCTGCCGCCCGCGCAAGCGATGCTGGACTTCCTCGGCAAGGAGGGCTGGCGCTATCTGCCGAATTCGCACTAGCCGCAACGCGTGCACGACCGAGAAAATCGAGCCGGTACCGTATGTTAACCATTGAAGTTCCGGCAACCGCGTGCCACATCTTGAGTGCGGTCAGTGGCGGACCGTATCCCTGCGAGGGAGGATGAACTGCAAAATCAGTCCCCGCCGATGCCTGACTTCAAGGCGTTATTCGAGGCGGCGCCCGGCCTTTATCTGGTGCTGACCCAGCCCGACTTCCGTATCGTGGCAGCAAGCGACGCCTATCTGCGCGCCACCAAGACCGAGCGCGCAGCGGTCCTCGGGCGCAACCTGTTCGAAATCTTTCCCGATAATCCGGACGATCCGGCCGCTGACGGCGTGCGGAACCTGCGCGCCTCGCTCGAGCGCGTGGTCCAATTCCGCCGCCCCGACACCATGTCGGTGCAGAAATACGACATCCGCAAGCCCGAGTCGGAGGGCGGCGGATTCGAGGAAAAGTACTGGAGCCCGCGCAATACGCCGGTGTTCGGGCCGAGCGGGCAATTCATCTACATCATCCATCGGGTCGAAGACGTCACCGGCTTCATCCAGCTGAAGCAGCGCGGCGCCGAGCAGGACAAACTGACCGACCGGCTGCGCGAGCGCACCGAGCGGATGGAAGCCGAGATCTTCATGCGCGCCCGCGAGGTCGAGGCCGCCCGCGAGCAGCTCGAAGCCGAGCAGAAGCTGCGCCAGGTGCAGAAGATGGAGGCCGTCGGGCACCTCACCGGCGGCATTGCCCACGACTTCAACAACATCCTGACTGTCATCACCGGCCTGATCGACATCCTCGCCGAGGCCGTCGAGCACGACGCCGCGCTATCGTCGGTGACAAAAATGATCAGCGACGCCGCCTTCCGCGGAGCAGAGGTGACCAAGCATCTGCTGGCGTTCTCGCGGCAGCAGCCGCTGCAACCGCGTGAAGCGAACCTCAACACGCTGGTGCAGGACACCGCGCGGCTGCTGCGCCCATCGCTCGGCGAGCAGATCGAGATCGATACTGCGCTCGAGCCCGACGCCTGGCCGGCCTTCATCGATCCCAACCACATGGCGACCGCGCTGCTCAATCTCGCCGTCAATGCTCGCGATGCGATGCCCGACGGCGGCAAGCTGATGCTGGAGACCAGCAACGTCATCCTCGACGAGGTCTATGCCGCGGCCAACCCCGACGTGCGCGCCGGCGAATATGTGATGGTCGCGGTCAGCGACACCGGCGGCGGCATCCCCGCGGCCATCCGCGACAAGGTGTTCGAACCGTTCTTCACCACCAAGGACACCGGCAAGGGCACCGGCCTCGGGCTGAGCATGGTCTACGGCTTCATCAAGCAGTCCGACGGCCACCTCAAGATTTATTCCGAAGAAGGCCACGGCACGTCGATCAAGCTCTATCTGCCGCGCAGCATGGGCGACATGGTCGATGTCGAGCCACCTGCTCCGGTCGACACGCGCGGCGGCCATGAATCCATCCTGGTCGTCGAGGACGATCCGCTGGTGCGCAATTACGTCAGTGCCCAGCTCGAGCAGCTCGGCTACCGCACGATGGTCACCGCCAACGGCCCGGAAGCACTGGCTGCCGTCGACAACGGGTTCGTCTGCGACGTGCTGTTCACCGACGTCATCATGTCCGGCGGCATGAACGGCCGGCAGGTGGCCGATGCCGTGACCGCCAGGCTGCCCTCGGTGCGCGTGCTGTTCACCTCGGGCTATACCGAGGACGCGATCATCCACCACGGCCGTCTCGACCCCGACGTGACGCTATTGCCGAAGCCGTATCGCAAAGCCGATCTCGCCCGGATGATCCGGCAGGTGCTGACGCAGCCCCCCGCATCGGCGGTGGCGGCGAAGTAGCGCCTAAAGCGCGATAAGTTTTGGTTGAATCGGCTTGGCGCGGTCTAGCTTCACCTCTCCCCGTTGGGGAGAGGTGAACTATCGACGCCGTTCCAGCTCAGCGTAATCTCGTCAGGCTTTAGGGACCGAAGCTGGAGCGGCTCTGGATTTTCCAGGCGCCGCCGAGCAGGCTCAGCACGTAGAGTGAATCGTAGATCCCGATGACCGATCCATCCTCGCGATAGCGCGTGTAGCGGACGGCGTAATGCGCCTTCGCGGGAGAGGACTGGACCAGCCTGGTCTCGTTCCAGGCGCTGTGATGCCAGCCGTCCTGCTTGCGCAGCCGCTCGAACAGGTCCATCGGATTGTTGCCGCTCTGCTGATAGACGGTGACCACCCCGCCGGCGATCCGCACATGCGGGAAGTGCATGAGCGTGTCCATGGCCGCGGCGTCATAACGATTGAGCGCGGCCATCCAGCGCGCCAGCACATCCTCGCATTTGGCCTGGTCGTCGCGCGAGATCTGCGCTTCGACGGTGTAGGTCGCGGCCGGCTCCGGCATCATGCGCCTCCGTTCTGCGTGTTGGTCTGGTCGGCCGGCGCGGCGCAGCCGGATAGGAACAGCGCCGCACAGGCCTTGGCGCGTGCCTCGATCTCGTTGCGCGTCAGCACGGGCTTGTGCCCGAACATCACGTCGCGTTGCGGCTTGAACACGAGCATGCCGAGCAGCATGCCTGCGGCAGCTTCGGCATCGTCGAGCACGATCCGCCCTCGCCGCTGCTGCACGCCGAGCCAGCTCGCCAGCGCGGCGATCGTCCGCTGCATGGCCTTCTCGTAGAAGGTCTCGGCAATGTCGGGAAATTTGTCGCTCTCGGCCAGGATGATCCGCTGCAGCGCGATGACCTCGGCATCGAGAATGAGCTCGGCGCAGGTCAGCAAGGCGGTCTCCAGGGCCGCCGCAACATTGCGGCCGTCGCAGGCGCCGAGATTCACGATGGAGACGAACCGGTCCACCCGGTCAGTCACCATGCCTTCGAACAGCGCCAGCTTGGTCGGGATCAGCCGGTAGAGCGTCTTGGTGGAGACGCCGGCGCGGCAGGCCACATCGGCGATGTTCGCCGCCGCGAACCCGCGCTCCGAGAACTCGCGCCGCGCGGCGTCATAGATCAGCGCACGCGTTTCGTCGTCGGAGCGCAGCTGCGGCCGGCCGCGGCCGCGCCGTTCCGGCACAGCCAGGCTTTGCTCAGTCTGATCTTTGTCAATCCGGTTCATCGGCAAGCCATGCTTTTAGATGATGCCTGTCATTCTATTGACAGACCCAATATGGGCTCTATTTTGGAAAACATCAAGTTTCCTAATTATCCCGGGCAACCGATACCAGAATTCACAAGGTTTCCCAGAGGGATATAGAGCTTCCAGGAGCGCCTGCCATGAGCCAGCATGAAACCTCTTTCAAGGCCGAGAGCCAGGTTCCGGCCGAAACCGCCAAGCAATTGATCGCCGCCCCTGAGACGGCCAAGCCCCTCGCTGCCAAGGGCAAACTTCGCCGTCTCCTCCTCGCCGGCGCAGCCTTGGCCGTCCTCGCGGGCGGCGCCTGGTACGGCTGGGACTACTGGACGGTCGGGCGCTTTCAGGTCTCGACCGACGACGCCTATGTGAAGGCCGACAACACGACCATTGCGCCGAAAGTCTCCGGCTATCTCAGCGCGGTGCTGGTGGGCGACAATGAGCATGTGCGCGCCGGCCAGATGCTGGCGCGGATCGACGATCGCGATTTCAAGGTCGCGCTCGATCAGGCCAAGGCCGACGTCGCTGCCGCTGAAGCCGCGATCACAAGCAAGCGCGCGCAGCTCGACGTGCAGCAGTCGGTGATCGAAGCGGCGCGCGCAACGCTCGCCGTCGATACCGCGAACCAGACCTTTGCAGAGCAGGAGAACAAGCGCTACACTGATCTCGCCGGCACCGGTTTCGGCAGCGTGCAGAACGCCCAGCAGGCGCAGTCGCGCTACGCCAGTGCGCAGGCCGCCGTCGCCCGCGATAACGCGAACCTCGCCTCCGCGCTCCGTCAGGTGGAGTTGCTCAAGGCCGACATCGCCCAGGCCGTCGCGTCGCAGGCACGGGCGACCGCACTCCAGCACCAGGCCGAATTGAACCTCGGCTACACCACCATCACCGCGCCGATCGACGGCGTGGTCGGCAACCGCACCTTGCGCACCGGCCAGTTCGTCCAGGCCGGCACGCAACTGATGTCGCTGGTGCCGGCGACCGGCGCCTATGTGATCGCGAACTACAAGGAGACGCAGCTCACCAATGTCCGCAAGGGTCAGCTGGTCGAGATCGCGGTCGACATGTTCCCGGGCCATGTGGTGCGCGGCCATGTCGACAGCCTCGCGCCCGCCAGCGGCCAGGAATTCGCGCTGCTGCCGCCGGACAACGCCACCGGCAACTTCACCAAGGTGGTGCAGCGCATCCCAGTGAAGATCGCGCTCGACGCGACGCCAGTCGAACTGCGGCCCGGCATGTCGGTGATCCCGACCATCGCCACCACAACGCAAACCGCTGAAGCCCCGCGCTCCAGCGCCTCTCCCAAGCTCGCTGTCGCCTCTTTCAAATAGGTGATGTCATGTCCGATCTCGCGCTCTCCTCCCCGGCTGCGGCGCCTCGCGCAGCAGCCGCAGCGGTCGATCCCAACCGCGCCAGCATGGCCGTCTGGATTTCCATCGTCGCCGCGATGATCGGCGCCTTCATGGCGATCCTCAACATCCAGATCACCAACGCCTCGCTGCTCAACATCGAAGGCGGCATCGGAACCGGTGTCGACAACGGCTCCTGGATCTCGACGTCCTATCTGATCGGCGAGATCGTGGTGATCCCGCTGACCGACTATCTCAGCCGGGTGTTCTCGTTCCGCAAGATCATCATTTCCTTCGCCACGTTGTTCGCGCTCTTCTCGGTCGCCTGTGCCTTCACCCACGACCTGCCGTCGATGATCGCAATGCGCGGCCTGCAAGGCTTCTTCGGCGGCGTGCTGATCCCGATGGCCTTCACGCTGGTTTTCACCAAGCTGCCGAAGGCGCAACAGCCGGTCGGCCTCGCGATGTTCGCGCTCGCGGTGACGTTCGCCCCGGCGATCGGACCGACCATCGGCGGTTACCTGACCGAGAATTACGGCTGGCAGACCATCTTCTTCGTCAACGTGGTCCCGACCGCCGTCATGGTCATCACCCTCTATTTCACGCTGGAACGCCAGCCGATGCAGTTGCATCTGCTCCGCGAGGGCGATTGGCTCGGCATCGCGACGATGGCGATCGGCCTCTCATCCCTGCAGGCCGTGCTCGAGGAAGGCAACAAGGACGACTGGTTCGGCTCGCCCTTCATCGTCAAGCTCGCGGTGATCGCGGCGGTCAGCCTCACTTTGTTCGTCTGGATCGAGCTCGTCGTCGAGAAGCCGCTGATCCGGCTGCGCCTGTTGACCCAGCGGAGTTTCGGCTTCGGCACCATCTCGGCGGTATTCGTCGGCTTCGCGCTGTTCGGCTCGGTGTACCTGTTGCCGGCCTATCTCGGCCAGGTGCAGCGCTACAATGCCGAGCAGATCGGCCAGGTGCTGGCCTGGACCGGCCTGCCGCAGCTGATCCTGATCCCGCTGGTGCCGAAACTGATGCAGCGCTTCGATGCCCGCTACATCGCCTTCACCGGCATGATCCTGTTTGCGGTCTCGTCCTTCATGAACATCCAGATGTCGCTCGACTACTCCGGCGACCAGTTCTTCGTCCCGAACATCGTCCGCGCGATCGGCCAGGCGATCATGCTGGCGCCGCTGTCGGCGGTCAGCCTCGGCAGCGTCGCTCCGCAGGATGCACCGGCGGCCTCCGGCATCTCCAACATGATGCGCAACCTCGGCGGCGCGATCGGCACGGCGCTGCTGTCGACCATCGTCACCAAGCGCGAGCAATTCCACTCCAACATCATCGGCCAGTCCGTCGATCTCGGCCGCGAGGAAGTGCGCACACGGATTGCCGAGGTCACCAATTACTTCCTGAGCCACGGCATCTCCGATCCGGCGACCGCGCACAACCAGGCGATCGTGGCGCTCGGCAATATCGTGAAGCGTCAGGCCCTGGTACTCGGCTTCAGCGACACCTTTGCCGTGATCGGCATCGTGCTGGTGCTCGCCGCGATCGCGATCCTCCTGACGGGCAAGCCGAAGAACACCGCAGGGGGCGGCGCGGCGCACTAATCCCCGGGGACGACGGCCGTAAGCCGCCGTCCACTCAGAATGACGGAACTATCCTCGTCATTGCGAGCGAAGCGAAGCAATCCATCGCACAGCATACGCGGAAGGATGGATTGCTTCGTCGCTATCGCTCCTCGCAATGACGGGGTGAATAGGCCCACCGCCTCTCAGCTAGCCTCGCGCAGCTTGAAGCGCTGGATCTTCCCGGTCTGGGTCTTCGGCAGCGCTTCGACAAAAGCGATCGCGCGGGGATATTTGTAGGGCGCGATCGTCGCCTTGACGTGATCCTGCAGCAGCTTGACCTCGACGTCGTCGCTGCGCGCGCCCTGCTTCAGCACAATGAACGCCGAGACGATCTGTCCCCGCTCCTCGTCAGGTGCGCCGATCACGGCGCATTCCGCGACATCGGGATGCCCGAGCAGCGCGGCCTCGACCTCGGGACCGGCAATGTTATAGCCCGCCGAGATGATCATGTCGTCGGCGCGCGCTACGAAGGACAGCCGGCCGTTCTCGTCGCTGACGAAGGCATCGCCGGTGATGTTCCAGCCATCGCGGACATACTTGGTCTGCCTGAAGTCTGCCAGATAGCGGCAGCCGGTCGGGCCGCGAACCGCGAGCTTGCCGACCTGGCCCGCAGGCAGCTCGTTCATGTCTTCGTCGACGATCTTTGCCTGATAGCCGGTCACGGGCGTGCCCGTGGTGCCGGCGACGGCGCTGCCGGCGCGGTTGGTGATGAAGATGTGCAGCAGCTCCGTGCTGCCGATGCCGTCGAGGATCGGCTTGCCGGTCTTCTTGGTCCAGCTCTCGAACACCGGCGCCGGCAGCGTCTCGCCGGCCGAGACTGCGAGCCGCAGCGACGACAGATCGGCGCCCTTGTCCATCGCGGCCAGCATCGCTCGGTAGGCAGTCGGCGCGGTGAAGCAGATCGTCGCCTTGTAGGTCTCGATGATCCTGATCATCTCGCTCGGCGCCGCGTTCTCCAGCAGCGTCGCGGTGGCGCCGAAGCGCAGCGGGAAGATCGCGAGCCCGCCGAGGCCGAATGTAAACGCGAGCGGCGGCGAACCGACGAACACATCGTCCGGCGTCACCTTGAGCACTTCCCTGGCATAACCATCCGCGACGATCAGGAGATCGCGGTGGAAATGCATCGTCGCCTTGGGTTCGCCTGTGGTGCCCGACGTGAAGCCGAGCAGCGCGACGTCGTCGCGGCCGGTCTTCACCGCGTCGAACTTGACCGGCTTATTCAGCGCGATGCGGTCGAGCTCGGCATCGTGATTCGAAGTGCCGTCGAAATTGACCACCTGTTTGAGGAATTTGCTGGTCTTGGCGCAGGCCACCAACTCGTCCGCGATGCGGCTGTCGGTGAGCGCCAGCGCGATCTCGGCCTTGTCGACGATCTTGGCCAGTTCGCCCGCGCGCAGCATCGGCATGGTGTTGACGACGACGGCGCCGGCTTTGGTCGCCGCGAGCCAGGCCGCGACCAGCGCCGGGTTGTTGCCCGAGCGGATCAGGACGCGATTGCCGGGCTTGACGCCGTAATTCTCCACCAGCGCATGCGCCAGGCGGTTCGACCAGTCGGTCAATTCCTTGTAGGTGCGCTGACGGCCGTTGCCGATCAGCGCGATGCGATCGCCCATCCCCTGCTCGACGATGCGATCGGTCAGTTCGACCGCGGCGTTGAGATAGTCGGGATACTTGAATTCGGGTCGCTCGAGCAGCAGCTGCGGCCACTGCTCTGACGGCGGCAGGTTGCGCCGCGCGAAATCGTCGACATGCCCGGATGGGCCGAGCCCGGGAAATTCACCTGACATTCGATTGCCCCTCGCTTTCCATCCAGAAAGGCCAAAGACCAACGTCGAGACGACTGATATCGGGGACGCCCGGCAGCGTTCCAATCGCCAATCATTTTATACTTAAAATAATTTGGCGCAAGGGTGGATGTCGCGTGGAAAGCGCCGGCACCCCTCCGAACTCAGATTTGTGTAAGCTGCTTCAGCCGCGCGACCATCGCCGAGCCCGGGTCGGCGAGCGGTGCGATCGCGGTGAAATGATTGGCATCGGGCACAGTGCCGAAGCGCGTTGCAACGCCCGCTCTGCCCCAGACATCGGCGATGGTCCGGCTCTGCCGGTGATATTCCGCGCTCTCGGCACCGCCAACCACCGCATCGAGAGTCGCGCCGGCCGGCGGCGTCCAGAGCAGCGGGCTCGCCGCCCGTGCTGCGTCACGGTCAAGGCCGAGCGCCTTGTTGATGGTGGTGCCGACCAGCGGCTCGAGCTCGAACAGGCCTGATATCGCGTAAGCAGCCCTGACCATGTCCTTCGGCAGCGACGCATCATAGGCCGGCCAATCGGTCGCAAGCATGCATGCGGCAAGATGTCCGCCGGCCGAGTGCCCCGACACGACCAGCGGCCGGCCGAGCTTGGCCAGCTCACGGCACGCCGCGCATCTCGGCGATGATGTCGTTGATCGAAACATTGGGACAGAGATCATAGCTCGGCACCGCGACGCTGATGCCGTGGCCATTCAGGCCTCGCGCGCAGTGGCTCGATGACGAGCCGTCAAGCGCCTGCCAATAGCCGCCATGAATGAAGACCACGAGCGGCCCGTCGCGATCGCCCTCGAACAGGTCGATGACGTTGCGGCTGCCCGGACCATAGCTCAGCCGCCGCGGCGGGTGCTGCTCGCGATAGGCCGCGGAGTCCCGTGCCCAGCCGGCCATCAGCGCCGGGTTTTCCGGCACCCGCGCCCGGTTGTTGTACTCGACCTCGTAATCGATCCCGGTCACGGCTTAAGCGGTCCTCGCCTTGGCCGAGCGCTGGGCCGAGCCCTTGGCCTTGGCAAGCAACCGCATCAGCTCGCGGATATCCTTCGGCGAGAGGTCGCCGAAGACATCGGCGATCCATTTCTCGTGTTCGGCCGCCATCTTGCGGAACTCGGCGCGGCCGGTCTTGGTCAGCCGGATGAATTGCACGCGGCGGTCGGTCTCCGAGGTGCGGCGATCGAGGTGGCCTGATTCAACCAGGCGCTCGACCAGCCCGGTGACATTGCCGTTCGACACCATCATCCGCTTCGACAGGTCCGACAGCGTCATGCCGTCGGACACCTTGTCGAGCTGGGCCATCAGGTCGAAGCGCGGCAGCGTGACGTCGAATTTCTCGCGCAGCCGGCTGCGGACCTCGCCTTCGATCAGCGTGGTGCAGGTCAGCAGCCGCAGCCACAGCCGGAGCTCGGTGCCGTGATCGTCGGGAAGTTCGACGGCTTTGGTTTCGGAATCGAGGATCATGCGGCGATCGTGCCTCCGCGGCGGGTTTCGGTCGGGCCGGTTGTTTTGAGCTTCAAGCAATTCGTGGCGCCCTGCAAGGACAATTGCGAATCTTGCGGGGAATGCCGGCGCGATCCTGCAATTTCTTTAAACTTCAAGCAATTGGCGCGGCGCTTGCATGGCGTGCGACAGCACTTGCGAATTGCACGACCGGCGGCCTGACGCAATGCCACATCGCTTGCAGCGGTCGCGCGCGTCGGACTAAGCTGAGACCAAACAAGCAGAAGCCAATTGGGCTGAGACAAAGGCATCAAGCCTGTGATCGGGGGAGCGACATGAAACAATTGACGAAGCTGATGGGATTGGCGGCGCTGCTGGGGATCGCGGCGACCCCGGCGGCCGCGCAGGACAAGATCAAGATCGGCGTGCTGGTGACGACCTCGGGACCTGCCGCGGCGCTGGGTCAGCAGGTCCGCGACGGCTTTGCGCTCGCGGTCAAAGATCTCGGCGGCAAGATGGCCGGCCGCGATGTCGAGATCATCAACGCCGACGACGAGCTGAAGCCCGACGGCGCCGTGGTCAAGGTGCGCGGCCTGCTCGAGCGCGACAAGGTCGATTTCGTGGTCGGCCCGATCTTCTCCAACATCCTGCTGGCGATCCACCGCCCGGTCACCGACAGCAAGACCTTCCTGATCAGCCCGAATGCCGGCCCCTCGAGCTATGCCGGCAAGGAGTGCAACCCGTTCTTCTATGTGACGTCGTACCAGAACGACCAGGTGCACGAGATCCTCGGCAAGGTGGCGCAGGACCGCGGCTACAAGCGCGTCTACCTCCTGGTGCCGAACTACCAGGCCGGCCGCGACTCCGTCGCAGGCTTCAAGCTCGACTACAAGGGCGAGATAACAGAGGAATCCTACACGCCGCTGAACACGCTGGATTTCCAACCCGAGCTGTCCAAGATCGCCGCGCAGAAGCCGGACGCGCTGTTCACCTTCATGCCGGGCGGCATGGGCGTGAACCTCGTGAAGCAGTACAAGCAGGCCGGCGCCACCGTGCCGGTGCTTTCCGCCTTCACCGTCGATGAATCCACCCTGCCCGCGCAGCAGGACGCCGCGGTCGGCATGTTCGGCGGCGCCAACTGGGCGCCCAACCTCGACAATGTCAGGAGCAAGAAATTCGTCGCGGCGTATGAGGCGGCCTACAACGGCGTGCCCGGCACCTATGCCATGCAGGCCTATGACGCGGCGCTGTTGATCGACAGCGCCGTGAAGGCGGTGAAGGGTGATCTCTCCAACAAGGACGCGGTCGCCGCTGCGCTGAGGAAGGCCGACTTCCCCTCGCTGCGCGGTAACTTCAAGTTCAACAACAACGGCTATCCGATCCAGGACTTCTACCTCACCAAGGTCGCGAAGCGGCCGGACGGCAAATTCCAGACCGAGATCGTCGAAAAGGTGTTTTCGAATTATGGCGACCGCTACGCCAAGGACTGCGCCGCCAAGTAAGTCGCAAAGCGTTTTCAAGCAAAGTGGACACCGGTTCGCGCGAAGAAAGCGCGTCAAACAAAAGAGAGGGAAACATGACGATGAAAGACGAGATCGCCGGCCGGCATCACCCGCGCCAATGAGGGCATCCAGGGCATTTCCTGGGGCATCCTCGGCCAGACCTACGTGCCGAAGAGCCGCACCGAGCATTCGTTCTCCTGGCACGCCACCTTCCCGCCCGGCACCTTCGTGCCGCCGCACATCCATCCCGACCAGGACGAGTATCTCTATATCCTCGAGGGCAAGCTCGACTTCATGCTCGACGGTGCCGATGAATCCGCAACGCCCGGCGACCTGGTGCGCCTGCCGATGGGCAAGCCGCACGGCATCTTCAACAAGTCGCAGCAGACGGCCAAGACGCTGTTCTGGGTGTCGCCGACGCGCCGGCTCTATGACCTGTTCTGGGCGATCCACAACATGAAGGAGCAGAATCCGGACGACGTGGTGCGGCTCGCCGCCGAGCACAACATCCACTTCCTGCCGCCGCCTCCGGCGTAGCGTAGGCGCAGGTCTCTCCCCGTCATCCTGAGGTGCGAGCCTTGCGGCGCACTTGCGCCGCTGGGCGAGCCTCGAGGATGAACGGCCCCGCTGGTGGCCGTCGACCCTTCGAGACGGCCGCGCTGCGGCCTCCTCCAGCGACAACGGCGTAGCCGTTGCGCGGGGGTGACGGGTCAGATACTGCCCGCTACTGCCGCGCCACCACGCGCGCGGCGAAGCCGGCCTTGGCGGCATAGCCGCGCACGATCGCCTCGCGCGCCTCGTAATTGAGGATGGTGTCGACGTCGGTAAAGCCCTGCGGCGCGAGTTGCTCGACGGCGTCGATCACGCCCTCCGGTCCGCCGCGGCGGTTGGAGGCGACGATGTCGGCGGTCATCGGCAGCCGCTGCCGCTCATAGGCCGCCAGCGCCTGGCGCGGATGCTCCGATCGCGCCAGCATGTCGGCGAGGCAGCGCGCATCGAGGATCGCCTGCGACGCGCCGTTGGAGCCGACCGGATACATCGGATGCGCGGCATCGCCGAGCAACGTGACGCGGCCGCTCGACCAATAGGGCAAGGGATCGCGGTCGCAGCACGGGTACTCCCAAAACTCCGGCGTCGCGTTGACCAATCCGGTGAAGTCGACCTGCGGGATCGTGAAGCTCGTGACATAGGGCATCATCTCGTCGCGCCGGCCGAGATTGGACCAGCCCTCGCGGCGCGGCGGCGGCGAAGTGCCGTCGCCGATCCGCACCAGCACCGCCCAATTGGTGAGCCGGCTCGCCGGGCTCGAGCCCGGCGCGATCGGATAGATCACCGCCTTGGCGTTCAGCCCGCCGGCAATGATCATCGAGCGTCCGGTCAGGAAGGCCGGCCAGTCGGTGGCGCCGCGCCACAGCATCAGCCCGTTCCAGCACGGCCCGCCCTCACCCGGGAACAGCGTCTCGCGCACCTTGGAGTGGATGCCGTCGGCGCCGATCAGGATATCGCCGCGCGCGGTGTGCACATGGGCTCCGCTGCGATCGAAGAAATAGGCCGAGACGCCGCCCTCGTCCTGCGTGAACGAGCCGAGCCGGCAGCCGGTGCGGATTGCATCCGCGCCGAGCCGGTCGATCACGGCCTCATGGATCACGCCTTGCAGGCGGCCGCGATGGATCGAGAATTGCGGCACGTCATGGCCGGCATCGAGCCCACGCTTCTCGTGCCAGACCTGCTGGCCATGCCGCGTCAGGTAGAACAGCTCATAGGTGCGGATCGCGACCTCGTCGAGCTTGTCGAGCAGGCCAAGCCCCGCCAGTTCGCGGATCGCATGCGGCAACGTGTTGATGCCGACGCCGAGCTCGCGGATCGTCTCCGACTGCTCGTACAGTTCGCAACTGATGCCGCGCGAGCGCAGCATCAATGCAGTGGTGAGGCCTCCGATTCCGCCTCCGACGATAATCGCCTTCATCGTCCTTACTCCACTCACAACAGGACGTTTTATGCTTTGGCTTAGGGTCGCACGCCCGCTTGTCCGGCCGCAAGCGGGTTTGTCGTCCGGGCCTCAGACCGGCCTGCCTTGCTTTGGCTTAGGATTAACGTTCTCACAGCGCATTTCCATCCATCACCGTCACCCCCGCGCAAAGGCTTCGCCTTTGTCGCTGGAGGAGCGCGGAACGCGCGTCTCGAAGAGTCGACGGGCACCGACCGGGCCGTGCATCCTTCGAGGCTCGCCCAGCGGCGCAATTGCGCCGCAAGGCTCGCACCTCAGGATGACGGAATCTGCAGTTCGCCATCCCACTAATCCGGCACCACCGCGATCGCCTGTATTTCCACTTTCGCGCGGTCCTCGATCAGGCCGGCAACCTGGATCGCGGTCATCGCCGGAAAGCGCCGGCCGACCACGTCGCGATAGACGGAGCCGATCTCCTTCAGCCGCGCGGAATATTCCCTGCGGTCGACGAGGTACCAGGTCATCGACACGATGTGCTCCGGACCGGCCCCACCGGCGGCAGCGACCGCGACGATGTTGCGCAGGGTCTGGCCGATCTGCGCCACGAGATCGTCGGTCTCGAACACGCATTGCCCGTTCCAGCCGATCTGGCCGGCGATGAAGATCTGTTTGCCGCGCGCGGCCATGCCGTTGGCGTAGCCGATCGGCTTCGCCCACCCTTCCGGTTGCAGGATCTCGATCATCTCAATTGCCCTCGAACGCGGGTTTCTGCTTGGCGGCGAAGGCCTCGAAGGCGCGGCGGAAATCGCCGGAGACCATGCAAATCGCCTGCGCCTGCGCTTCGGACTCAATCATCTCGTCGACGCCCATCGCCCATTCCTGGTTGAACATCGTTTTGGTCACGCCATGCGCGAACCACGGTCCATCCGCGAGCGAACGCGCCAACTCCTGCGCGGCAGCGGCAAGCTCGGCCGGCGGCACCAGACGGTTGTGAAACCCCCACGCAAAGCCCTCGTCGGCGCTCATCGCGCGCCCGGTGTAGAGCAGATCGGCGGCATGGCCCTGCCCGATCACGCGGGGCAGCAGACCGCACGCGCCCATGTCGGCGCCGGCAAGGCCGACGCGGGTGAACAGGAACGCGGTCTTGGCTTGCGGCGTCGCCAGCCTGAGGTCAGACGCCAGCGCCAGCATCGCGCCGGCCCCGGCGCAGATGCCGTCGATCGCGGCGACGATGATCTGCGGGCATTTGCGCATCGCGCGCACCACCTCGCCGGTCATGCGGGTGAAGGCGAGCAAGTCCGGCATCGCCATCCGCGTCAGCGGCTCGATGATCTCGAACACGTCGCCGCCGGAGCAGAAATTGCCCTCGGCGCCGGTCAACACGATGGCGCGAACGTCGGAGGCATATTTGAGGTTGGTGAAGAGGTCGCGCAGCTCCTCGTAGGACTCGAAGGTCAGCGGATTCTTCTTGTCCGGCCGGTTCAGCGTAATGGTCGCGACACGGCCGCTCGCATCCGCCTGCCAGCGGAAATGTTTTGCGGGGTAATCCTTGAACGGCCGGAGCTTTGCTTTCATCTCGGACATGATCTGTTCCTTCACCCGGTAAAGACTTCGCCGCCGGCAATCGCGACGGCTTGTCCGTTGATTGACGATGCACCCTCGGAGGCAAGCCAGAGGATGGCGTCGGCGACCTCCTCCGGCGTGACCAGCCGGTGCATCGGATTGACCTTGGCGAGCGCGGCCCGCGCCTCCTGCTCGCTGCGGCCGGTCTTGGCGACGATGTTGGCGGCGGCATCCGCCACCAGCGGCGTATCGGTATAGCCGGGGCAGACCGCATTCACGGTGACGCCGCGCCGTGCATATTCCAGCGCCAACGAGCGGGTCAGGCCGACGACGCCGTGCTTGGCCGCGACATAGGCCGAGACGTACGCGTAACCCGTGAGGCCGGCGGTCGAGGCGACATTGATCACGCGCCCGCGGCCGCGCTGCGCCATCCCGGGCAACACCGCGTGCGTGACAAGGAATACGCTGGAGAGATTACTAGCCAGCATATCGGCCCACAGCGTCGCACTCGTCTTGTCGAACGGCGCGCTGCCGGCCTTGCCGGCATTGTTGACGAGGATATCGATCGCATCGGCCTCGGCCTCAATCTGCGCGACGCCTTTGGTCACCGCACCTTCATCGGTCACGTCGATCGAAACGACGGCGCCCACTTGCTTGCCGAGCGACGCCGCGGTCGCCTTCAACGCATCGATCCGGCGTCCGGCGATGCTGACGCGCACGCCGGCTTTAGCGAGCGCGATCGCCGTCGCGGCGCCGATGCCGGAACCGGCACCGGTCACCAGCGCATGTGCGTTGGGCCAAAACTTCATCATGCCTTCCCTCCCGCGGCCGCGCGTTCGAGATTGGCCTCATATTGCGACTTGCCCGACTGATACTGTTTCGGCCAGGCGATCTGCTTGACGCCGATCTTGGCGGCCTCGTGCAGCGTCCAGGCCGGATCGGCGAGATGCGGCCGCGCGATGGCGCAGAGATCGGCGCGGCCGGCGGCGATGATCGAGTTGGCGTGGTCGGCCTCCGAGATCGCGCCGACTGCGATGGTGGCGATGCCGACCTCGTTGCGGATCTTGTCGGCGAACGGCGTCTGGTAGAGCCGGCCATAGATCGGATGGTCGTCGGCCCAGACCTGGCCCGACGAGCAATCGATCAGGTCGGCGCCGGCCTGCTTGAACAATTTTGCGAAGGCGAGCGCGTCCTCGGGCGTGTTGCCGCCCTCGGCCCAGTCGTGACAGGACAGGCGGACCGACATCGGCTTGTCCTCCGGCCACACCGCACGGACGGCGCGGAACACTTCCAGCGGATAACGCGCGCGGTTCTCGATCGATCCGCCATACGCATCGGTGCGGCGGTTGGTCAGCGGCGACAGGAAGCTCGACAGCAGATAGCCATGGGCGCAGTGCAGCTCCAGGATATCGAAGCCCGCGCTCGCGGCGCGCCTCGCGGCGGCAACGAACTGCTCGCGCACCTCGTCCATCTCGGCACGGCTCATCGGCTCCGGCACCTGACCGTCCGGCAGGTAAGGTACCGATGAGGCCGACACCAGCGGCCAGTTGTGGTCGGGCAGCGGCTCGTCCATGCCCTCCCAGGCAACGCGGGTCGAGCCCTTGCGGCCGGCATGGCCGAGCTGGATGCCGATCTTCGCCGCCGAATTGCGATGTACGAAGTCGACGATGCGCTTGTAGGCTGCCGCCTGCGCATCATTCCACAGGCCGCAGCAGCCGGGTGTGATCCGCGCCTCCGGCGAGACGCAGGTCATCTCGGAGAACAGCAGACCTGCGCCGCCGAGCGCGCGAGAGCCGAAATGCACGAGGTGGAAATCGCTCGGCACGCCCTCCTCCGCCGAATACATCGCCATCGGCGAGACGATGATCCGGTTATGCAGCGACAGGCCGCGGATGTGGAACGGCGTCAGCATCGGCGGCGTGACGCGGTCGTTGGTGGCGGGCACGCCGTTGCGTTCGGCGAACCAGCGCTCATAGCCTTCGAGCCAGGTCTTGTCGCGCAGCCGCAAATTCTCATGGCTGATGCGCTGCGAGCGGGTCAACAGCGAATACATGAACTGCTCGGGCTCGAGCGTGTCGGCATAGCGCGAGCCGACCACCTCGAACCATTCCATCGCGTTGCGTGCGGCGTTCTGGATCCGCGCCACGTCGACGCGGCGCAGCTCCTCGTAAGCCTTGAGCACCGCGGGAATGCTGTCCTTGGTCGCGCCGTGGATCTTGAACTGGTTGGTCAGCTCGATCGCGTCTTCCAGCGCCAGCTTGGTTCCCGAACCGATCGCGAAATGCGCGGTGTGGGCGGCATCGCCCATCAGCACGACATGGCTGTTACCGTTGAACGCGGTCCACTTGCCGCAGATCAGCCGCGGGAACGACAGCCAGGCCGAGCCGCGCAGATGCCGCGCGTTGGAGACCAGATGATGCCCCTCAAGGATCTCGCTGAACACATTCTCGCAGAATGCGATGGAATCGCCCTGCTCCATCTTGTCGAGGCCGTGCGCGAGATAGACCTCCTCGGTGGTCTCGACGATGAAGGTCGCCGCGCCCTCCTCGAACTTGTAGATGTGCGCCTGGAACCAGCCGTGCTCGGTCTTGCGGAAGTCGAAGGTGAAGGCGTCGAAGGGACGGTTGGTACCCAGCCAGATATAGCGGTTCGGCCGCATCAGCATGTCGGGCTGGAAGGTCTCGGCGTATTTGACGCGAACCTTCGAATTCACGCCGTCGCACGCCACGATCAAATCGGCGTCGGGGAATTCGAGGTCGGAATTCACCTCCCGCTCGAAGATCAGTTCGACGCCGAGTTCCTCGGCACGCGCCTGCAGGATATTGAGCAGCCGCTTGCGGCCGATGCCGACGAAGCCGTGCCCGGTGGTGCGCATCCGCCGGCCCTTGATCAGGACCTCGATGTCGTCCCAGTGATTGAAGGCCTGCTCGATCGTGTCAGCGGTGACCGGATCCCATTTGCGCATGTTGTCCATTGTCGCATCCGAGAACACGACGCCGAAGCCGAACGTGTCGTAGGGCCGGTTGCGTTCGACCACGGAGATCACGTGCGTGGGATCCAGCATCTTCATCAGGATGCCGAAGTAGAGCCCGGCCGGCCCGCCTCCAATGCAAACGATGCGCATGGCGTTCTCCCGTTGGCTTCGGCAGAACGGGCTGGTTCCTCCCGTAGCCGGCGAGGCATATTATTTTATACTTAAAATAATTGTCAAGGGCGGGATGCGCCACGCCCACGGCTGTCGTCCCTGCGAAAGCAGGGACCCATAACCCCAGACCTTTGTTGTTGAAATAAGCTGCGGCCCCGGCGC
>NZ_LGHK01000225.1 GCF_001908235.1 Bradyrhizobium sp. NAS96.2 | reverse complement strand
ACCTTGTTACGGCAGAGAAAGGCAGCTTGAGCGAGCAGTGCGTGAAGAATAGGAGAGCGCAAGATAAAAGCACTGGCGTCGTACGGCGGTTAAGTCGTTGTCTGCACATCCAAGAGTTGGAGATACCCCAGGCCGCGATGTCGCCAATCGGGATCTAGATGCCGCCAATGGGGATCTAAGGCAATGCTGTTGTTCGCCGATTGCGTCAGCGACTTGGCGATGGTTCATCGGCTTCACATATCCGCGGTCTTCTCAGCCAGGAGCCCGCGGCGTGCATGGCGTCGACGACGACGAGTTCGAAGCGAAGCTCGGTTGAATCGACAACCGCAGAGCCTGGAAAGCGACTGGATATCTTCGGCGCGTTTAGTAAACCACAGAGAAGGCCGGCGCGACGGCTCATCCCGCGTCGAACTTCTCAGCCGCCGGATTGGCCGCGGATACGCACAAGGTATGGTGCTTGCCGGGTTGGGGGGAGTACCCGACGCCAGCGTCGGGTCGTGATCGAGGCGCACCTCGTCCGCATCAAGGGAGCGGGCGCTGGTGCCATCCGCGCTACGTAGGCGCGCCGGCGCCACGCGTGAGGGCGAGGCAGGCGAACTCTACGCCGCCGCACGAGACCGGGCCGGCGGCAGGGCCTTCACCGAACGATGAACCAGCGACCGCCACCAATTCGGGTATATCGTGGCGCGTGAGGACAGCGCGGAACTCTCCGACCTGAGGCCGTTCATCCGCGAGCTGATGCAGCAATGGAGTAGGGCCTCGGCGCCAGGCTCGACTGGGTCGCGGCGGATCACTTCAACACCTGTCACCCGCACACCGGTGTTGCGCCCCGCGGCAGGGACGACGCGGGGGCATGACCTCGTGATTGCCAGGGACTATATCGCTCACGGTTTGCGGGCGCGTGTCGGAGGCGGACCTTCTATGTCTCGGCCGGACCGAAGATCAGGATCAAGGCTGCTCGCAAGCGCAGAGGATCCCAGCCCGAGCAGTTGGCACTCCTCGGTGAGCTATGCAGCTCAAAGCGGTGATGCGCGGTTCACGCACGGCATACCTGCCACTCCGACGCTAACCGGTACCGGGAAACTTCCGAGACGGGATCGTCTTACCCTGATCTCAAGGTCGACGCCGTGAGCCCTTGAGCGTGCATGGCGGCGAGGGCAGCCCTTACCCGCTGCATGGAAGCCTCGAGCTCTTGGAGCAAGCTATTCAGTTCGCGCGGGCTGGCCTCTTCCATGCGCAGGTTGTCGACGTGCAAGGTTTCTTCAATCAGTTGGACCAGAGAGGTTCCTTCAGAACTGCGGCTACGCGAGCCATGATCGTTTGCAATTTCAGCCTCGGCGACGACCTTTCCATCGGTCGTCACTCGAACTGAAGTCTTCAATCGAACGAACTTGGCGACCGTTGAAGCCGGGATTTCAATAATTGCGAACGGAGCGCCTGTTCGCCCGCAACGGTATCCGAAACGGAACACATTGCCCGCGCCAGGCAATTCAACGAAGGGTTCAAGATCAGCCAACACGCGTGGCTCTCCTCTTTTGTTGAGTATACTCAATTGATGAGTTTACTCAACAAGAAGCATCTCGCCTTCGATGGACGAGATGAAGCAAATCGTTGCTCGGAATCTGAGGCGGGTTCGCCACGAAAGAAAGTTGAGCCAAGAAGAGCTCTCGTTTCGGGCAAAAGTGGACCGGAGCTATATCAGTCAGCTTGAGACCGGCAGTTACAGCGCGTCAGTTACAATGTTGGGAAAGCTCGCCAAAGCGCTGGGCGTCGACGTCAGTGAATTGCTGAAGCGGTAGTGGGAGCGGTCATTCATTCGTGCGTTATCGTGCGGAGGTATCTCATTTTGCAGAACTCTTTGAGAACATTTGTTGTTTTTGCGTGCGCGGACGGCACTGGGGGGCACCAAATAGCATCAAAATGCGGTCGGTGGGACTGGATGCGTGCGGATTGCTTGCGGGTTCACTGACCTTTGTTCTCGGTTTGGATGGCGCAGGCATCCATCCAAAATTCGGTGATGTCCGTATTTAAGCCCCCGTGTCCTAGGTTGATTTTCAAAGTGTCCTAGTTTGGATTAAGCGAACGGAAGCCATGGCTTAGGGTAAGCATTCGCCCAGGGCCGCGGAGCGTAGCTCCGGTGCGATGATGTGTGGACGGCTTGTTTTCCGCGGTTGACGGCCGGTTCGTGCGATGGCCTCGTTGCTTCGAGGAGTGAGGGCATGCGGATCGAAGACCAGCTTCGCGATCGGCTGAAGAAGGTGGAGGCGCTGTATTTCGGCGCGGCCACGGCGGGAGAACGCGACGCCGCTGAAGCCGCAGCAGAGCGGCTTAAGGCCAAGCTCGAGGAGGTCAGTCGTCGCGATCCCCCGATCGAGATGAAGTTCAGCCTGCCAGACCAATGGTCGGTCCGGCTGTTCATTGCCTTGTGCCGGCGTTATGGCATTCGGCCGTTCCGATATCCGCGGCAGCGCGCGACGACGATCATGGTCAGGGCGCCGCGCCGCTTTTTCGACACCGTGGTGTGGCGGCAGTTTTCCGACCTGCACACGGACCTCTGGCTGTATTTCGAGCAGACCACAGAGCGGCTGATCCGGGAGGCTATCCACGCCGATACTGCTGACGCCGAGACGACGGTCGAATCGGCCAGCCTGCGATGACGCGCATCCTGGCCCGCTCGCGTACAGCTCTCCAATTGCACGCCAGAAGCTCGCGCAGCCCGTCGATGATCGTTCTGACCGGCGTGATAGTGATCAGGCCGCCTGAGCGATAGCGGACGCCGCGCACTTCCATGCCCAAGGCAGTAGCTCGTGAAGCCGGCCTTGCCGAATGCCGGCGATGCGAGCGAGCACGTCAGCGAGCCAGGCCAGCGGATCGACGTCGTTAAGCTTGGCCGTCATGATCAGTGTGGCCATGACCGCGGCCCGGTCGGCCCCGCGTTCGGAATCGGCAAAGAGCCACGATTTGCGTCCAAGCGCAAAGCCGCGCAGCGCGCGCTCGGCCGCGTTGTTGGTGAGGCAGATCCTGCCGTCGTCGATGAATCGCGCAAAACGGTCCCAACGTTGTATTCATCCGAGCTAGGCCGCGGACAGGGGCTCACCGATTCCACCGCGTGAGAAGTTCGGGGTCTTCCTTGTGCATCCTGATGAGCTCCATCAGGTTTTCGATGCCGAAGTCGGTGAACGCCATGACCTGGTCGTCACCTATGCCGTAAACCCAGATGATGCCATCCTCTGTGTCCATTCCGTTCGCCACGTCACAGAGCCAGTCCTCGTCTTCGCCGAGGTCTTTTGCGACGCGAGCGATGGTGAAGACGGCGTGAACCTTGTTGACGTGCATGGCTACGCCGCCTGGGCGGAGGACCTCGACGCAGGAGGCGTCCAGTTCCAGGGCAACAACTCGTACAGGTGGTTCTGTGGCATGTCGGCAATGCGCGCGAGGACGTCGGCAAGCCAGGCTTTCGGGTCGATGTCGTTGAGACGCGCCGTCATGATAAGCGTGGCCATCACGGCAGCCCGCTCCGCACCGCGATCAGAACCGGCGAACAACCATGCCTTTCTTCCCAGAGCAAAACCGCGCAACGCCCGCTCTGCTGCATTGTTCGTCATGCAGATCCTTCCGTCGTGGACAAGGCGGGCAAAGCCCTCCCAACGGTTGAGCAGATAGTTGATCGGCTTGATCACGTTGGACGAACGCGAGAGCCGGGCAGATTCCGCCCGGAGCCAAGTCTCAAGGTCGGTCAGCAGTGGCGCGCTTCTTTCCCGGCGAATCTGCAGCCGCTCCTCAGCGCTCAGCCCATAGATGTCGCGCTCGATCTCGAACAATTGGTCAATCCGACGAACCGCTTCCAGCGCAACGGGCGAGATCGCCGTCGCCGATCTTCCGCGGCGAGCGTTCTGGGCGATGTCGGCAAGTTCGAAGAACGCCCTCCGGCCATGTGCCCAACTTGCGTCAGGACAAGTCCTGGAAAGGAGGAAGATTGTGATCTGAAACCTTTCAACGTGACCCAGAGGGTTCGACGCCCTCCCGGCAAAGGCGGAGCCCGCCAGCCGGAAGCGAGTCTTGCATGGGTGGCGGCAACGTCACTCGTGAAGCGTAGACAGCAGGTAT
>NZ_LGHK01000224.1 GCF_001908235.1 Bradyrhizobium sp. NAS96.2 | reverse complement strand
AAGTGCCGACATAGGAATCACATCGATTGCCGATTCTGGAATCCCAGATTCAGCGTTCGAGTCAATCTGTCGCAGCAAAATGTGTGCATGCCCTAGTGCTTTCGCAGGGACGACAGCGGAGAGTGTTCCTCCGCAGTCGTCCAACGGTGCAATTTTGTAGCCCGGATGAAGCGAAGCGTAATCCGGGACCTTTCCATCCGCAGTCACTATCCGCTCATGCTCCATTCCCGGATTTCGCTGCGCTCCATCCGGGCTACGGTTCGCGGTTAGCTCTCAACCCTTCGGCACTGCCCCGACATAGGATGAACTCGGCCGGATCAGCCGCCCGGTGCGGCGCTGCTCCAGCGCGTGCGCGGTCCAGCCGGCGGCGCGGGCCACGGCGAAGATCGGCGTGAACGCCTGCCGCGGGATCTCCAGCCCGTCGAGCAGGATCGCGGTGAAGAACTCGACATTGGTCTCGAGCGGTCGCTCCGGATTCTTCTTCCGCAGCGCCTCGCGGATATAGGCTTCGACCTCGCCGGCAAACGGCAGGTCGGCGCCACTGGCCTCCAGGCGCTCGATCGCGACCTTCAGCACGTCGGCCCGCGGGTCGCGCACCCGATAGACGCGGTGCCCGAAGCCCATCAGCCGTTCGCCATGTGCCAGCGCGCCGTCGACCCAGGGCTTGATCCGCTCGCGGGTGCCGATCGCATCCAGCATTTCAAGCACCGGCTCGGGCGCGCCGCCATGCAGCGGGCCGGTCAATGCGCAATAGCCGCCGGTGATGGCCGCGAACAGGTCGGCCTGGGTCGAGGCGATCACCCGCGTGGTGAAGGTCGACGCGTTCATGCCGTGGTCGCAGACCGTGACGAGATAGGCGTCGAGCGCCGCCACCTCACGCGGCGCAGCCTTGCGGCCCAGCAGCATATGCAGCGCGTCGGCGGCGTGGCTGACATTCGGATCGGGCGCGATCGGCGCCTGTCCCTTGGCTTGCTGCACCAGGGCGCCGGCGATCACCGGGAAGGCGCCGACAATGGTCGCCTCGTGTTCCAGCCCGTTCTCGCCGCGCAGGCCTGCGATCGCGGCCCGGAAGCCGTCGACGATCGACATGCCGCGCGTTGCCGGCAGCAGGTCGGCCAGCCGCGCGAAGGCGCGTTCGCGGGCGGCGCCGAGGCTGGCGCGGACATTGGCCTCGCTCAGCGTCTTGCCGGTGGCGCCGTTCCACAGCCGCGCGGTGACGCCCTCGAAGCTCGACTTGCCGGCGAGGCTCGCGACGTGCTCGCCGGCGATGATGAGTTCGCCGCGCTCGCCGTCGACATGGCTCAACACGGTCTCGGCGGCGGGAACGCCGTCCAGACCGATCTGGCTCTTGGTGAGAATCATGTTCATGGCCCGATCTCCTTGCTTCACCTCTTCAAGGTCGGGCCTCTCGACGAGTTGATCAATCTTGATTATATAAATCAATATGAAAAAATCCGCCGAGCTGTACCTCTCCGCCCGGGAGGCCGCCGCCGAGCTCGCGATCTCGCCGGCGACCCTCTACGCCTATGTCAGCCGTGGCCTGATCCGCTCCGAGCCGTCGCCGGATTCGCGCAGCCACCGCTACCGCGCCGAGGACATCAGGGGTCTGAAGGAGCGCCGCGTGCCGTCACCGGAGCCGCGCGGCTTCCGCAATTTCGATGCGGATTTGCCGGTGATGGATTCGGCGATCGCAACCATCACCGAGCAGGGGCCGATCTATCGCGGCGTGAACTGCGTCGATCTCTCCCAGCGCGACACGCTGGAGCACACCGCGACGCTGCTGTGGGATGTCACCGGCGTCGATCCGTTCGCGCCGGACAATTGCCCGCATGTCTCCGATGACATGCGTGCGATCGCCGAGGCCGCGCGGCGCGCCCAGCCGATCGACCGGACGGTCGCGGTGCTCGCGCTGGCGGCGAGTGCCGATCCCGGCGCCTTCACCCGCGCGCCCGATGGCCGCGCGATGGTCGGTGGGCGCATCTTGCGGCTGCTGGTCGCGACCATGCTGAACGCCGTGCCGTCGGCCGAGCCGCTGCACGAGCAGGTGGCGCGGGTCTGGACGCCCGACAACAAGCACGCGCCAGACCTTATTCGCCGCGCGCTGGTGCTGCTCGCCGATCATGAACTGAATGCCTCCACCTTCACCGCGCGCTGCGCGGCGTCGACCGGGCTCAATCTGTACGATGCCGTGATCGCGGGGCTCGTCGCGCTGAAGGGCCCGATGCATGGCGGCGCCGGCGTGCTCGCCTCGCGCCTCGTGAAGACAATGATCGACAATGACGTTGCGCCTGTTGTCCGCGAGCGGGTCGCGCTCGGCGAACGCTTCGCCGGCTTCGGGCACGGCGTCTACAAGAAGGGCGATCCGCGCGCGATCTCGCTGCTCGAGGCGCTGACGCGGGCCGGCGCACCGCGCAAATTCACCCGGGAAGTGCCGGACAGAATCGCCGAGGCAACCGGCGAGTTCGTCAATATCGATTACGCGCTGGCCGTGCTGGTGCATGCGCTGCGGATGCCCGCAGGTAGCGAGCTCGCGCTGTTCGCGATGGCGCGCAGCGTCGGCTGGATCGCGCATGCCAGCGAGCAGCTTCAGCTCGGCAAGCTGATTCGACCTCGCGCGCGTTATGTCGGCCCGGCGCCCGGGCGGGCCGGCACGACCAATAGCATTTAGGGTCTTATTCTGCCGGCTTGGACGGCTCGATCAGGCCGCCGCCATGGCGGCGGCGAATGGTCCAGATCGCCAGCGCCAGAATGATCGCGCCGCCTGCCACCGCGAACATCCATAGATGCTTGCCGACATGTTGATGATGCGGCAGGCCGGCATAGTCGTGCAGCGCGGTGACGGCGAGCACGCCGGGCAACACATGCGCGGGCGCCCAGAGCAGGATGGCGGGGATGTTGACCGCGTAGAAGCGCGCCGGCGGCATGTCGAGCGCACCGGCGGTGATCGGCACGAAGGCGCGAATCGGCGGCACGAAGCGGGCGAAGAACACCGCGAGCACGCCCCAGCGGTTGGAGAAGGCCTCGCTCTGCGCGACCACGCGCGGATAATTGGAGAGCGGCCAGGCCGACAGGATCTCGCGCTGGCTGCGGTGGCCGATCATGAAGGCCGTACCGTCGCCGAGCATCGCGCCGCACGCCGCCGCGGCGAGCACCGGCCACAGCTTCAATTCGCCGCCCGGGACCAGCGCGCTCAGCGCCAGGATGATGGTCGAGCCCGGCACCAGCGAGCCGACCACCGGAGCGGCTTCCAGCAGGGCGGCCAGAAACAGCGTCAGATAGGCGAGCCAGGCATGGGCCGAAACAAATGCGATCAAAGGGTCAAGGAATGAAGTCACAGAATCCCTGGGTAGCGATGAAACGGGTCCGAGAGCTAACAACTCCGCGCCGGGCTGAAAAGTGCCCCGCCCGGACAGGCCGCCGTGGTGCTGCGGCGAAAGTACGGCGGGATTTGCAGAGCAGCCTTCCAAAAACCGAGTTTCGCGCCTATCTTTATGATACAACAACGGAACTTTGATTTGCCCGTGGGCTTCTGCCGGCCGATGCTCTCTGCTAGGCTTGTGCGTAGCACCCCATCCGCAGCCAAATGACCTTAAATCTGGTTTCGGGAATGCCCGGGACCTCGGAGGATGAATGACGACCGCCGTCCAGACCAAAGAGCAACAACCCGTCGGCTTGCCCGACATGAAGGTTTCGGTTCGGCAGGTCTTCGGGATCGATAGCGATCTGGAAGTTCCCGCCTATTCCGAAGTCGATCCGCATGTGCCGGAAGTCGACAGCGACTATCGCTTCGACCGCGCCACCACGCTCGCGATCCTCGCCGGCTTTGCCAAGAACCGCCGTGTGATGGTCACCGGCTATCACGGCACCGGCAAGTCGACCCACATTGAGCAGGTTGCGGCGCGCCTCAACTGGCCCTGCGTGCGCGTCAACCTCGACAGCCACATCAGCCGTATCGATCTCGTCGGCAAGGACGCCATCGTGGTCAAGGAAGGCAAGCAGGTCACCGAATTCCGCGACGGCATCCTGCCCTGGGCGCTGCAGCACAACATCGCGCTGGTGTTCGACGAATACGACGCCGGCCGGCCGGACGTGATGTTCGTGATCCAGCGCGTGCTGGAAGTCTCCGGCCGCCTGACGCTGCTCGACCAGAACAAGGTGATCAAGCCGCATCCGGCGTTCCGCCTGTTCTCGACCGCCAACACGGTCGGTCTCGGCGATACCTCGGGCCTCTATCACGGCACCCAGCAGATCAACCAGGGTCAGATGGACCGCTGGTCGATCGTCACGACGCTGAACTACCTCGCCCATGACGAGGAAGTAGAGATCGTGCTGGCCAAGGCGCGCCATTACCGCACGCAGGAAGGCCGCGACATCGTCAACAAGATGGTGCGCCTGGCCGATCTCACCCGTAACGCGTTCGCCAATGGCGACCTGTCGACGGTGATGAGCCCGCGCACGGTGATCACCTGGGCCGAGAACTCGGACATCTTCAACGACATCGGCTTCGCGTTCCGCGTCACCTTCCTCAACAAATGTGACGAGCTGGAGCGGCCGCTGGTCGCCGAGTTCTACCAGCGCTGCTTCAACGTCGAGCTGCCGGAATCCTCGGTCAACGTGGCGCTCAGCTAGTCCATGCCGAAAATCTCCGTCGAGCGCACAGTCACACAGACGAAGAAGGCGGTGCTCGGCGGATTGCTCCGTTACAACAACGAGAAGATGGGGAAGCAGAAGTACAAGCGCTTCGCCATCTCGCTGCGGCAAGGCGACGAGATCGTCGGCGGCATCGTCGGCGAGGTCTGGACCGCGGTGTTGTTCATCCAATTGTTCTGGATGGAGCAGAAGTATCGCAACAAGGGCTTTGGCGCGAAGCTGATCAAGGCGATCGAAGACGAGGCGCGGCGCTTCGGCGCCACGCAATCCTATCTGGATACGATGAGCTTCCAGGCGCCGGGCTTCTACCGCGCCAACGGATATAAAGAGTTCGGTTCGATTGAGGGATATCCCGGCGGCGTCACGCGCCACTGGTTTACGAAATCGCTATGACAACCTCCAATATCAAATTCCGTCCCGGATCGAAGGAAGCGCCGACCGAGCCGTTCAAGCGCTCGGTGTCGGCGTGCCTGAAGGCGATCGCCAAGAAGCCGGAGCTCGAAGTCAGCTTCGCGGCCGAGCGTCCCGGGCTCGCGCCCGGCAAGGCGCGGTTGCCGGAGCCGGCGCGCAAGATGACCAAGCGCGACGCGGCGATCGTGCGCGGCCACGCCGATTCGATCGCGCTCAAGATCGCCTGTCACGATCCCAAGGTGCATCGCAAGCTGATGCCGGGCAATCCGCAGGCGCGCGGCGTGTTCGAGGCGGTCGAGCAGGCGCGCGTCGAGGCGATCGGCTCGCGGCGGATGGCCGGCGTTGCCAAGAACCTCACCGCGATGCTCGACGATCATTTCCACCGCGGCAAGTATGACGAGATCACCGACCGCGCCGATGCGCCGCTGTCGGATGCGCTGGCGATGCTGGTGCGCGAACGTCTCACCGGCATGGCGCCGCCCGCGGCCGCCAAGAAGATGGTCGACCTCTGGCGTCCGACGCTGGAGGACAAGATCGGCTCGCGGCTCGATCAGCTCAGCCGTTTCACCGAGGACCAGGCGAGGTTCGGCGACCTCGTCCATGATCTGCTGTCGGCGCTCGATCTCGGCGACGACCGCAACATGGATTCCGACGACGACGAGGACCAGGACGAGAACCAGGACGGCGAGAGCGATCAGTCCGGCGCCGAGGGCTCGCCCGATTCCGACGCCGCGCAGGAGATGAGCGCCGATCAGGCCCAGACCACCGCCGACGAGATGAGCGAAAGCGCGATGGAGAGCGCGCAGGCCTCGACGTCAGACACGTTCGACGACGGCGAGCTCGGCGACGACGAGACGCCGGGCGAGGCGACGCGACCGAATTCGCGCGGCCAGAACGAGCCGCGCGGCCCGGAATATCATGCGTTTGCGCCGAAGTTCGACGAAGTGATCGCGGCTGAAGACCTCTGCGACCACGACGAGCTCGAGCGGCTGCGCTCGTACCTCGACAAGCAGCTCGCGCATCTGCAGGGCATCGTGGCGCGTCTCGCCAACCGCCTGCAGCGCCGCCTGATGGCGCAGCAGAACCGTGCCTGGGATTTCGATCTCGAGGAAGGCATCCTCGATCCGGCGCGGCTGTCGCGCGTCGTCACCGATCCCTATCATCCGCTGTCCTTCATGCACGAGAAGGAGGCGACCTTCCGCGACACCGTGGTGACGCTGCTGCTGGATAACTCCGGCTCGATGCGCGGCCGTCCGATCACGGTCGCCGCCACCTGCGCCGACATCCTGGCGCGCACGCTGGAGCGTTGCGGCGTCAAGGTCGAGATCCTCGGCTTCACCACCCGTGCCTGGAAGGGCGGGCAGTCGCGCGAAGCGTGGCTTGCCGCCGGCAAGCCGGCCAATCCCGGCCGCCTCAACGATCTCAGGCACATCATCTACAAGTCGGCCGATGCCCCCTGGCGTCGCGCGCGGAAAAATCTCGGCCTGATGATGCGCGAAGGTCTCCTGAAGGAGAACATCGATGGCGAGGCGCTCGACTGGGCGCACAAGCGCCTGCTTGCGCGCCCCGAGCAGCGCCGCATCCTGATGATGATCTCCGACGGTGCGCCGGTCGACGACTCCACGCTGTCGGTCAATCCCGGCAACTATCTCGAGCGGCATCTGCGCCACATCATCGAGGAGATCGAGACCCGCTCGCCGGTCGAGCTGATCGCGATCGGCATCGGTCACGACGTGACGCGCTATTATCGCCGCGCCGTCACTATCGTCGATGCCGAAGAGCTTGGCGGCGCCATCACCGAAAAGCTCGCCGAGCTGTTCAGCGAGACCCACGGCTCGGCGCCCGCACCGGGCACCCGGCGCCGCCTCCACTCGTGAGACATGCGCTCACCCCTTAGCCGCCGCCATTTCCTGAGAGATGTGGCGGCGGGGCTGTCGGCCGCAGCATTGCCGCGTCTCGCGCAGGCAGAAGGCGCGAGCCAGCCTGCGCTGACGCCGGGACCGCCGGGCAGACCGGGCCGTCACCGCGTCGATGAAGCCGTCGCGGTCGAGGTCAACGCGCGGCCGCTGCCGTCGTTCGACATCCGCGATCGCGCAAAGGTGCGGTTCGGCGCGCTGGAATATCGCAGCGGTCTCATTCTGACCTCGTCGTTCTCCGGCTTCGGCGGCCTCTCCGCGCTCAGGCTCGACGCCAGGGGCGAACGCTTCATCGCGGTCAGCGACCAGGGCACCTGGTTCACAGGCCGCATCGTCTATCGCGGCCGCGACATGATCGGGCTCGACGATGTCGAGGCGGCGCCGCTGCTCGCGGCTGACGGCCGGCCGATCACCGCGACCCGCGGCTGGTATGATTCTGAATCGCTCGCGCTCGACGGCTCGATTGCCTATGTCGGGCTCGAGCGCGTCAACCAGGTGCTGCGCTACGATTTCGCCAAGGGCTTCACCCGCTCGCGCGGCGAGGTGGTGCCGCTGCCGCCGGCGGCGCGCAAGCTGCCCATCAACAAGGGGCTCGAGGCGCTGGTCTTCGTGCCGAAGGCCATGTCCAAGGATCTGCCCAAGGATCTGCCCAAGGGGCAGGCGCTGGCCGGCACGCTGATTGCGATGTCGGAACGCGGGCTCGATGCGAGCGGCAATCTGATTGCCTTCCTGGTCGGCGGCAAGACGCCGGGCCAGTTCAGCGTCCGCCGCACCGAGAATTTCGATATCAGCGACGCGGTGCTGTTGCCGTCGGGCGATCTGTTGATTCTGGAGCGGAAATTCTCCTGGCTCGGCGGCGTCGGGATCCGCATCCGCCGCCTCGCGCTGTCCGACATCGCCCCCGGCGCCGTCGTCGACGGCCCGGCAATCTTCAACGCCGATCTCGGCAACGAGATCGACAACATGGAAGGCATCGACGCCCATGTCACCGCCGAGGGCGAGACCGTCCTGACCATGATCTCCGACGACAATTTCTCCCTGATCCAGCGCAATCTGCTGCTGCAGTTCACGCTGGTCGAGTGAGGTTCTGTTCACCCTCCAGGGGAGGGTGAACGGACGCCGTATCCGCATTGCTGATCTGCGTCCTGGCCTATCCTCCGCTCCCGCCTGTTGGTGATCGCAGCCGCGGTCTCTATCTTAAGCGGGCCCTTTCCCCGATCCGGATATCCCGCATGAGCACCCTGTTTTCCCCGATCGAACTGCGTGGCTTGAAACTCGCCAATCGCATCATGGTCGCGCCGATGTGCCAGTATTCGGCCAACGACGGCTCCGCGAATGATTGGCACTTCACCCACATCAACACGCTGGCGCTGTCGGGCGCCGCGATGTTCTGCATCGAGGCCACCCATGTCGAGGATATCGGGCGGATCACGCCGGGCTGCCTCGGCCTCTACAGCGATGCCAATGAGGCCGCACTGAAGCCGATCCTGGCCTCGGTGCGCAAGCATTCCAAGACGGCGGTCGCGATGCAACTCGCCCATGCCGGCCGCAAGGCCTCGAGCCAGCGTCCCTGGGAGGGCGGGCAACTGATCCCGATTGCCGATGGTGGCTGGCAGACGGTCGCGCCATCGGCGGTCCCGCACAAGGAAAGCGAGGCCGCGCCGGTGGCGCTCGACGACGCCGGCCTGAAGCGCATCCGCGAGGCCTTCGTCGCGGCGGCGAAGCGCGCCGACCGGCTCGGCATCGATGCGCTCGAGCTGCACGCCGCGCACGGCTATTTGCTGCACCAGTTCCTGTCGCCGCTCGCCAACAAGCGGACCGACCGCTACGGCGGCTCGCTCGAGAACCGGATGCGTTTTCCGCTCGAGGTGTTCGACGCCGTGCGAGCTGTATTTCCGGACCGCAAGCCGGTCGGCGTCCGGGTGTCGGCGACCGATTGGGTCGAGGGCGGTTGGGACGTCGCGCAGACCATCGAGTTCACCAAGGAGCTGAAGAAGCGCGGCGTCGACTGGATGGATGTCTCCTCCGGCGGCGTCTCGGCGCTGCAGAAGATCCCGCTCGGGCCGGGCTATCAGGTGCCGGCGGCGCAGGCGGTGCGCGAGGCGACCGGCGTCACCACGATGGCGGTCGGCCTGATTACGGAAGCGAAGCAGGCGGAGGAGATCGTCGCCTCAGGGAAGGCCGACATGGTCGCGCTGGCCCGTGGCATGCTCTACGACCCGCGCTGGGGCTGGCATGCCGCCGCTGAGCTCGGCGGCGAGGTGAGCGCGCCGCCGCAATACTGGCGCTCGCAGCCCTCGACCCAGAAGGCGCTGTTCGGCAAGACCACGTTCGGCGCGCGGTAGGGATATATCGACCGCCAAGACCGCGATGTGACGAACATCGCGACGGCGTCATCGTGTTCGAAATTGGTGTCGCGATTGATCTCGCCGCAGCTCTTCGATGTGGGACGCTCTTCGACGCGAGGGCACGGATCGAGGCAGGCAAACGATCGATGCCGGCAGTGCTCTGCCGCAGTGCGTTGAACCGGAAAAATTGCCTTGCGGCATGGCCCCGTGCGAGAGATCCGCTTGCATCAAGAGTTGGGGCGACGCCCAACGCCAACCTGCCAATCCGGGCAAGGTGGCTCTCCCTCAGGGAGGATGTGGCCGAGCCGGCAACCAAGCGGACCCGAGCCACCAAGTCGTTCCCAAAGAAAGGAACGACGCGTCATGCCGATCAAGATCCCGGACGACCTCCCTGCTCGTGGAACGCTGGAAGCAGAAGGCGTCGCGGTCATGCGCGAGGCTGACGCGATACGGCAGGACATCCGTCCCTTGCGGATTGGGCTGCTCAATCTCATGCCGAACAAGATCAGCACTGAGACGCAAATCGCTCGCTTGCTAGGAGCCACCCCACTTCAGATAGAGCTGACGCTGGTACGGATCACCGATCATGTGGCGCGTCACACATCCGCCGACCATCTGGCGGCTTTCTATCGGCCATGGAGCGAAGTCAGCGCCGAGCGCTTCGATGGCTTCATCATCACGGGCGCGCCGGTCGAACGCCTGCCGTTCGAAGAAGTCCGCTACTGGCCCGAGCTGCGCATGATCTTCGAGTGGACGCAAACCCACGTCCACTGCTGCTTGACCATCTGCTGGGCCGCTCAGGCGGCTCTCCATCACTTCCACGCCGTGCCGAAGCACGAACTTCCCCGCAAGGCTTTCGGGATTTTCCAGCACCGCAACCTGATCCCGGCGTCGCCGTATCTGAGAGGTTTTTCAGACAAGTTCGACGTTCCCGTCTCGCGCTGGACGGAGGTCAGGATTTCAGACATTCCGGAAGGCAGCGGCCTGCACGTCCTGGCCGCTAGCGACGAGACCGGCCTTTGTCTCGTGAACGATCCGCATCGCCGTTCGCTTCATATCTTCAATCATTTCGAATACGAAGCTGACACTCTCGCGGACGAATATGCTCGCGATGGCAACGCTCAGCTGCCTGCCAACTATTTCCCCGGCGACGATCCTTCGCGATGCTCGGAGAACGTCTGGCGCAGTCACGCCCACCTTCTGTTCGGCAACTGGATCAACGAAATTTACCAAACCACGCCCTTCGATACCGCCGCGATCGGCCGCGCCTCGCCGGTGATGTCCTAGCTCGTTACGTTTCGTCGTCACGCCAGGTCTTCCTGCGCGCCATTGAGCGAAGCCACATCGCGACCATGCTGAAGGGGGTGCCCGACATGTGATTCCGCACCGGCCGTAGCTGATAAAGCCATTGTTCTGCCGTAGCCTCGGCAGCTACTCTCTGCAGCGCGTGCGCAAGATACGCATCGAAACAAAGAGAGGAAACCCATGGAACTCGGATACTTCGCGATGCCGTCGCATCCGCCGGAGTGCGGATTGAAGGAGGGCCACGACTGGGACCTGCAGGTGCTGCGCTGGCTTGACGAGCTCGGCTATCAGGAAGCCTGGATCGGCGAGCATCACACCGCGCCCTGGGAGCCGCACCCGTCGCCCGATCTCTTGGTGGCGCAGGCATTGTTGCAGACCAAGAACATCCGCATCGGGCCCGGCGGCTTCCTGCTGCCGTATCATCACCCGGCCGAACTCGCGAACCGCGTCGCGATGCTCGATCACATCTCGAACGGCCGGTTGAACTTCGGCGTCGCCGCCTCGGGCCTGCCGAGCGACTGGGCGATGTTCAATGTCGACGGCATGTCCGGGCAGAACCGCGACATGACCCGCGAGGCGCTCGAGATCATCCTGAAGATGTGGACCGAGCCGGGTCCGTGGACTCATAAAGGCAAGTTCTGGACGGTGACCAAGCCGGACACGATGTTCGATTTCTTAAAACCCCACATCAAGCCTCAGCAAGCGCCGCATCCGCCGATCGGCGTAGCGGGATTGTCGAAGAACTCGGACACGCTGAAGCTCGCCGGCGAGCGCGGTTTCATTCCGATGAGCCTCAATCTCAATCCCGCCTATGTCGGCAGCCACTGGGATTCGGTCGAGGCTGGCGCCGCCAAGACCGGCCGCAAGCCGAGCCGCAAGGACTGGCGGATGGTGCGCGAGGTGTTCGTCGCCGATACCGACGCGGAGGCCTGGAAGCTCTCGACCGGCGACATGATGGGCCGGATGATGGGCGAGTATTTCCTGCCGCTGCTCGGCCATTTCGGTTTCAAGGACTATTTGAAGGCATCGCCCGACGTCCCTGATAGCGATGTCACGGTGGAGTATTGCGCCCGCAACAACTGGATCGTCGGCTCGCCCGCGACGGTCACAGAGAAGATCGAGCAGATCTATCAGGAGGTCGGCGGCTTCGGCGTGCTCCTGGTGTTCGGCTTCGACTACAAGCACAAGCCCGAGGCCTGGCACAATTCGCTGCGGCTCTTGAAGCAGGAAGTGCTGCCGCGGCTGAAGCATCTCGACGCCTCGGTCGGCCGCGCGGCGTAGACGTCGGGATGAATGAGTACACGGGGCAGCGTCAACGTTGCTCCGTGCTCCACGTCATGACTCCGATCGAGAAGATCACTGGCACAATCCGGCTATCGGCTGGACAACGCCGCGCAGTTTGCCGCGCCTACAGCAACTTCACCGCGACCTTCGCCTTGCCCTTGTGATCGCCGTAGAACCATTTGGCGATCCAGGGGACGCCGATCACGGCCTGGTTGACGTAGAGGAAGATCTCGCCGCTGCGATCGGCGGTGAACCTTGCCTTGTAGACCTGCGGGTCGGTGTTCGGCGCCGGCAGCGGGTCCAGAAAATATTCATCGACGCCGGTCTCTCCGACCCGCGCGATCAACCTGAACCAGGGCCGGAACAGGATCCGCCGCAGGAAGATCGTAAAATAGCCACGCAACTGCTTCGCGCCCTCGACGGTCGAGGTCCGGTATCCGATCGGGGTCACCGCACGTCCGGCGTCCTCCCATGGCTCCGACATCGTGATCGCGATCTCGTACTTGAATCCGGTGCGGACCTTGAGGCCGGTCGGCGCACAGATCGTGCTGGTGTCGAAGTCGGCGGCATCCTGCGGGATGCCCTTGTCGACGGCGACGAGCTTGTCGGCCGCGGTCCCGCTGCAGAAGGCGCCCATCGAGTCCGCGGCATTGAACAGGAAATGGCTGAGCACCGTCGCGTCGAACCAGACCAGCAAGGCCGTGAGCAGGAAGGGCACGACATGCCGCTTCCCGACATTGAGGATCCACTGATAGATCGTGCTGGTGCGGAATCGATAGATCGCATCGTGCATGAGCCCGGAGAGCGGCGCCGGGCTCGCGCGGTCACGCCAGATGATCCGCATCCGGTCGCTGATCGTTGCGCTGAGCGAACTGCCGACGCCCATCAGCACGAAAACGGCGATGATGCCGCCGGCAAACCATTCCGGGTTGCCGGCGTACCAGTCGGTCCACCAATGAAGCGAAGCAGGCAGGAAGGATTCCACGAAGCGCACCAGCTCCGAGATCATCCTGAACCAGGAGCTGAATTCATGCTCCTTGTGCTGGTTGTGGAACAGCCAGAACGCCGCCAGATGCAGCGACGCCGCCAGCGTCGCGAAGTAGGCGATCCGCCGCATCCAGACGAAATTCCACAGCTTCTCCTGCGCGGCATAGCGCGCCGGCGCACCGGTGGGCGTTTCGAACGTAGTGGAGACCAGCGGCGTGATCTGGCCGCTGCGGGAGACGACCACGTAGTTCGGCGGAAGCCCGATCGGGGCATAGGCATTGGCGCCGCTGTCGATCCGCTCGAACACGCTCTCGTGGATCTTCGGCATCGGCACGCTGACGCCGGCATAGGGATCGTTGCAGAGGTCGGCGACCTTGCGCGGACCGTATCGGTAATAGGCGCCGAGGCCTGCGCGCGAATCGTAGAGCCGGCCATCCTTGTCCTCTGAGGACCTGATCGCCTTGATCGCATCGGGATCGGCAATCGGCGCGCTCTTGAACACCAGCCCGCGCTTGACGGCCTCGTCGACCAGCCAGGCCAGCGGCACGAACGCGACGGCATCGTCCGGATAGCCGCCGCCGACATTGGCATGCATGCCGACGAACCACACCTGGACGAGGCGCTCGCCATCGATGGTTGCTGGCACCGCCGGTGCGGGCTGTCCTGGTTCCTGCTCGGTCCAGAGCACCGGATGAAAGGTCGTGCGCTCGTCATCGAGCGCCAGCGCGTGCCGCGCCCACTTCACCCGCGGGCTGAGAATCCGGTTCGGCAGTTCGAGCGGCCACACCCAGTTGGAGATGCCGCGCGTCATCTCGTCGATCGGCAAGCCGTAGGCCGCGACGGTGTCCCAGATGCCGACGAACTCAATTGATGGCACCTGCTTCCGGGCAATCCCGGCATAGGGCTTGTTTCCCTTGAGGCGGTCCAGCACCGGCACGAGGATGTAGTCGCGCAGTGCGCGGAACAGCACCTCGATGCGCCAGATCGAGTGGTAGCCAGCCGCCCGGTACGCGCGATAGGCTTTCACCGCGCCGTCGTGCAGTTCGGCCTCGGTGTCGGCGACGATCAGCCCCTGATCGAGGATCAGGGCGGCAAGCGTGCGCACCGTGAATGCGCCGCGGCTGAATCCGAACAGGTAGATCTGCGAGCCGTTCTGGTGGTCGTAGTTGCGGCAGATGAACTTGTAGGCGTCGAGGATGTTGCGCTTGAGCCCGTAGCCGAAGGCGCCGCCGAGCAGCGCAAGCGGGACAAAGGACGACGTGCCGACGCCGTCATCATACTTGGCGGCCTGCGCGTTGCCCTGCAAATCGAGCGACTGGAATATCCGCCAGACATTGGTGCGCCAGACGCTGGAGGCGGCGTTACCGGTGCCGTCGGACAGGATAATGATCTTCGGACTCGGCATTGAAGGAGGCCCGCTGAAATGAATGAAGCCGATGGCGCAGCGTAACAGCAGCCGGATCGATTGCTACCTTGGATCGATCAATAATCATTCCATGCCGCGATAGGTGTGAACTGGCGCACAAAAGCGTCACGAGGTCGCGGCCATTTGAGACGTGACGACTTTCGCGACGTGTCGAAAAGGCCTAGCTTGATTGGCGGCGCAATTCATTGATGAGGCATAGCGATGCGCAGCCGCGTCAGAAAATTTGCCCATGTCCTGGAGCGCTTCGGGCTTGCACTGGCGGGCGCCGCAAGCGGTCTGTTCGTCGCCATCCATGTCGGCTCGAGCGTGTCGGCGCTCACCTCGCAGGCGTTCCTGCTCATCATGATGTTGAGCGGCGCGATCGGCTTCTATCTTGGCATCGATACGCCGCCAAAACTCTTCCATCCGAAGGACGGGAGCTCGACGCGCAAGATCGACACGGCGGAGCTGCTGAGCGCGATCGGCACGTTCCTCGCGACCATGGTGGCGTTCTTCTCGGTCGGCGTCGTGGTGCTGCGCAGCGAGCCGGACATCGCCTGGACCGCGGCGATCATGGCCGGCTGGGTGCTCGGCGTCGCCATGCAGATCGTCGCCGGCACGATCGCCCGCACCCGGGTCTGAAGCGTCGGAGCGGCGCGAGGCCTGGCCGGCCTCGCTCGGGCCGGCTCATTTATTTGTGATCTTGCCGGGGTCCTTGACCGCCTTGAACGTCTCGTGCTCGACGCTGTAGAGCTCGCCGCCGACCCGCTCGACCTTGCGAATGTAGATGTCGTGGACCACGTCGCGCGTCTTCGGATCGATCGACATCGGGCCGCGCGGGCTCTCCCAGGCCATGCCCTTCATGGCTTCGATCAGCGCGTCACCGTTGGTCTTGCCGCCGGTCGCTTTCAACGCCGCGTAGATCAGATGCATGCCGTCATAGGCGCTGACGCTGATGAAGTTCGGGCGGACGTTGGCATTGGCCTTGCGGAACGCTGCGACATAGTCGCGGTTCAGATCGGAGGGATGCGCCGCGGAGTAGAACCCCGCTGTGATCGTGCCGATCATGGCATCGCTCATCCCCGGCAGGTCCTCGTCGTCGGCGATGTCGCCGGGGCCGATCAGCTTGATCCCGCTCTTGTCCAGCCCACGCTCGACAAATTGCTTGGCCAGGATACCGGCCTGGCTTGCCGGGACGAAAATGAACAGCGTATCGGGATTGCCGTCTCGTGCACGCTGCAGGAACGGCGCGAAGTCGGGATTGGCCAGCGGCACTTTCAGCGCTTCGACGATCGCTCCGCCCGCCGCGGTGAAGCTCGCCGAAAATACCCCGGCGGCTTCACGCCCGGGCGCCCAATCGGACGCGATGATGGTGGCCCGCTTCGAACCGTTCCTGGCCGCCCAATCCGCCAGCACGCTGGCCTGCTGGGCATGCGTCCAGCTGGTCCGCACGAAGTAGGGCGACCTTTCGGTCACGATCGATGTGCCCGATACCATGACGACGGTTGCCGTCTTGCTCTCAGTGACCAGCGGTGCGAGCGCCAGCACGCTCGGCGTCAGCCCGCCGCCGAGGATCTCGGCCTTGTCGTTGACGATCAGCTCCTGCGCAATGCGCTTGGCGTTGTCAGGTACGCTGGCATCGTCCCGGACGATCAGTTCGATCTTGCGGCCGGCGACCATGTCGCCGTGCTGCGCCATGTAGAGCCGCGCCCCGGCGACCGCCTGCTTGCCGACCGGCCCCAGCACGCCGGTCAACGGCATCACCAGCCCGACCTTTACGACGTCTTGCGCCTGGGCGGGTGCCGGTTGCACCGCCGCGAGCGCCAGAACAGCCCCGACCACCACGGCAAGCGGCGTCCTCGACATGGTCAACCTCCCACGGGCTCGGAAATGATGCCGGACCAGTTCGCGACTATCGGCTTCGCCGCGCGGGGAAGTCCTGATCAAGAAGTGACAGAACGACGAAATTCCTGCTAAATTTGCCGGATTGGTGCCGTCTGTGGGCATGGAGTGACCTCTATGGACCCGGCGACTGATTCCGTTTTGATATTTGATTCATTTGTGTTCGATCTCGCCCGCGGCGTCGTTCGCGTGGATGGCGTCGAGCTCGATCTCCGGCCGAAATCATTCGCGGTCCTCCGCCATCTCGTCCGCAACGCGGGGCGGCTGGTATCCAAGCAAGATCTGCACGAGGCGGTCTGGGGCAATGTCGCGGTCTCCGACGATTCGCTCGTCCAATGCATCCGCGAACTGCGCCTGAAGTTGCGGGATGACGAGCACCGCATCATCAAAACGGTGTCGCGCCGGGGATACCGGCTCGATGCCGAGCCTGTTCTGCCGTCGCACGACCATAAACCGAGCAACGTCCCGGGTCCGGCGTCAACTTCCCGGGGCGTTGCGGCACGTCTGGCCGCGCTTCCCCGATGGTTGCTGGTCTCCGGCCTGTCGGTGATCGCCTTCGCGGCTTTGGCAACCGCTCCGCTGATTGCCGATGGCATGCGGTATCCTCTGGCGGAGTTGGTGAACTGGCTTGCGCCCAGCGATCACGGCATCGTGCCAGATCAGGATGTCGAGCGGATCGCTTCACTGGCCGTCGAGAAGCAACTGCCGCTTCCCGCCTTTCGCATTCGCGCGCCGGCAAACGACGTGCCGGACAATGTCCGCCGCTTTCTCGGCGTGTGGGCGAGTGACGAAGGATGGATCAACTCGCACCGCCAATTCATGATGATCGTCACCAGTGTCGACCGGGACGGTGTTGCGACCGGCTATCTCGTGAACGGACCGGCGATGCCGCACAGCCGTACGCCCGGACCGGGCTTCTCCGGCGGTTTTACCGGGCAAGTCTCGGACGGCATCCTGCGATATGACGGCAATGCGGGAGTGCATTCCGCTTCCATCACCGGGGACGGACGGATCGAGTTCAAGCTCGTCTTTCGTGAGGGAGGGACCAGTGTCGTGTTCCTCGAACCGCTCTGGACTCTCGCCCGCCCAGGCCGCGTCGCACACAATCAGACTTGATCCCCGTTCGCGATGCTGGTCGCCACGCAGATCGTGGCCCGCGCTTGGCTACGCGCCGCGCGTGACGCCCAATCCCGCGAGGTGCGTGTCGACGAACTGCGCGAGCCGCTCGCGCAGCTGCTCCGGCGGCACTGCGACCATGCGCTCCTCGAGGCCGAGCGAGATGATGCCGTGGACCGCGGAGAACATCATCCGCGACAGCAGCGCGACGTCGTGCGGATCGCGATCGGGCAACAGCCGCACCAGCGGCGCATGCATCAGCGCGAACGCATCCATCACCATCGCCAGGATATCTTCCGGAAAGGGCCGGTCGTCCTCCATCCGGTGCTCGAACAGCGAGCGCAGCAGATTGGCGTGCTCGGTGGCGAAGCCGAGATAGGCGTCCGCGAGCCCGTGCAGCTGGCGCAGGGGATCGTCGGCCGGGACGGCTTTGAGCCGCGCGGTCAGGGCCTGAACGGTCTCCCGGTTCACGGTCAGGATCAGGCCGTCGAAGTCGCCGAACTCGTTATAGACGCTGCCGATGGAGCAGCCGGCGGCCTCGGAGACATCACGAACCTTCAATGATCTCAAGCCTTTAGTGGCGATAGACCGGCGCGCGATCTCGATCAGCAAAGCGCGCCGCTGAAGTTTTTTGCGGTCCCGTCGCGATTCGTCTTGAACAATGTTCATTTTCGAGCTACTAATTTGAGCGTTGCTCAAGTTGGCATAGGAGGCCACTCACATGCAGACCCTAGCACTTCAATTGACCACCACCTTCGTCGATGACGCGATCGAGCTCATGAAGGGCTTTGGCCGCACCATCCTCTCCCTGGCGATGGCGCCGATCGAGCGGATGGCCCGCGCCTGCGACGTCGCAGGCGTGCTGGAGCAGCGGCGCGCCGATCGGCGCGCCAAGCGCCCGGCGGCACAGCGTGGCGGCCGCTGTAAGTCACGCAACTGCCGATGGTCGCCGTTCGGCGGCCTGAGTGAACTGACCTGAAGCGCTCACCCCGCAATTGTCGCCGAAACCTCAACAAAGCGCTCACCATGTCCCCGCGACCCGATCTCGAGATCGATCAACCCCAGGTCTGGATAAGGTCTCGTACATCTCTGGCGCGCAATGTCCCCGCGGCCCGGCGCGTGTGGATGTGCGCCGGTTCGAACCGAACCGTTGCGGAAAAGACTAAAGGCTGCGGGATATCCGTCATTTTCACCACGCCCACCATTCTCTGCCCCACGAATTCGCAGACCTGCCAGCGCCGTGCGCGCTAACCCAAGGAACCGGTCATGATCAAGGAATTGATGACGTCCCGCCGCTTCGCGCCGCTGTTCTGGTCGCAGTTCTGCTCGGCATTGAACGACAACGTGCTGAAGAACGCGCTGGTCATCATGCTGCTGTATGGCGTTGCCAACGAGCAGGGGCCGGCATTGGTCCAGCTCGCGGGTGCGGTGTTCATCGCTCCGTTCTTCGTGCTGTCGGCGCTCGGCGGCGAGCTCGCCGACCGCTACATCAAGTCCGTCGTCGCGCGCCGGCTGAAGTTCTTCGAGATCTTCGCCGCCGCCTTTGCCGCGGCCGGCTTCTTCACCCATTCGATCCCGTTGCTGTTCATTGCGCTGGCGCTGTTCGGCATCGTCGCCGCGCTGTTCGGTCCGGTGAAATATGCTGTGCTGCCGGACCAGCTCTCGGTCTCGGAGCTGGCGACCGGCAACGCGCTGGTCGAGGGCGCGACCTTCATGGCGATCCTGATCGGCACCATCGCGGGCGGGATGTTTGTCGCCGGCGCCAGCCACATGGGCTGGATCTGCGCCGCCGTGGTCGGTCTGTCGGTGCTGTCGTGGGGATTTGCGTCGCGCATTCCGCTGACGCAGCCCTCCGCGCCCGATCTGCCGATCACCAGGAATCCCTGGACCTCGACGGTGCGCCTGTTGAAGTCGCTCTATGCCGAGCAGCGGCTGTGGGACGGCATGATGATCGTGTCCTGGTTCTGGATGGTCGGCGCGATCGTGCTGTCGCTGCTGCCCGCGCTGATCAAGGAAGGCGTCGGCGGCACCGAGGGCGTGGTCACGCTGTGCCTCGCCGTGTTTGCGATCGGCATCGCCGCCGGCTCGCTGTTCGCCGCGCAGCTCAGCCACGTGCGCCCGAATCTCGCACTGGTGCCGATCGGCGCCATCGTGATGGGCGTGGTCGGCCTCGACCTCGCACTTGCGATTGCCACCACCTCGCTCGGCAAGGACGTCACAGCGGCTGCGTTCGCGACCTCGTTCGGTGGTTTCCGCATGCTGGCCGACTTTTTCCTGTTCGCGTTCGGCGGCGGCCTGTTCGTGGTGCCGTCGTTCGCCGCGGTGCAGGCCTGGACCGCACCGTCCGAGCGCGCCCGCATCATCGCCGCGGGCAACATCCTGCAGGCCGGCTTCATGGTCGCCGGCGCGGTGTTCGTCGGCGCGCTGCAGGCTACCGGCCTGCCGATCGCCTGGATCTTCTTCGGCCTTGCCATCGCGAGCTTCGGCACCGTCTGGTTCGTGCTGACCAAGTGGGGCAAGGAGGGCGTGCGCGATTTCGGCGCGCTGCTGTTCCGCGCGCTATTCCGTCTAGAGGTGCGCGGCATGGAGAACCTGCCGCCCGCCGGCACCCGGATGCTGATCGCGCCCAACCATGTCAGCCTGGTCGACGGTCCGCTGCTGCATGCCATGCTCCCGATCGACGCCAGCTTCGCCGTCGACACCGGCATCTCCAAGGCGTGGTGGGCCAAGCCGTTCCTGAAGATGATCAAGCACTACACGATGGATCCGTCGAAGCCGCTGGCCGCGCGCGACCTGATCAAGCTGGTCGCCGCCGGCGAGCCGGTCGTGATCTTCCCGGAAGGCCGCATCACGGTCTCCGGCTCGCTGATGAAGGTCTATGACGGCACCGCGATGATCGCCGACAAGGCCGATGCTGTCGTCGTTCCGGTCCGCATCGAGGGCGCGCAGCGTTCGCATCTCAGCTATCTCAAGAATGGCGAGATCAAGCGCTCCTGGTTCCCCAAGGTGACGATCTCGATCCTGCCGCCGGTGAAGCTGCCGGTCGATCAGGCGCTGAAGGGCAAGGCGCGCCGCAACGCCGCCGGCGCCGCGCTGCAGGACGTCATGATCAACGCCATGGTGCAGAACGCGATGCTCGACCACACCCTGTTCGAGGGCCTCGGCCACGCCTATCGCGACCGCGACACCGGCAAGCCGATCATCGAGGACGCGCTCGGCACCAAGCTGACCTATCGCAAGCTGATCCTCGGCGCGCAGGTGCTAAGCCGCAAGCTCGAGCAGGGCACCGTTGCCGGCGAGAATGTCGGCGTGCTGTTGCCGAATTCGGCCGGCGTCGCGGTCGTGTTCATGGCGCTGCAGACCATCGGCCGCGTTCCGGCGATGCTCAACTTCTCGGCAGGTCCGGTCAACGTACTGGCCGCGATGAAGGCGGCGCAGGTCAAGACCGTGCTGACCTCGCAGGCCTTCATCGAGAAGGGCAAGCTCGACAAGCTGATCGCGGCGATGGCCGGCCAGGCGCGCGTCATCTATCTCGAGGACGTCAGGGCCGGCATCAGCCTCACCGATAAGATCGCGGGCTTCCGCGCCGGCATCGCGCCGCGCGTTGCCCGCAACGCCAATGATCCCGCGGTCATCCTGTTCACCTCGGGTTCGGAAGGCACGCCGAAGGGTGTCGTGCTGTCCCACCGCAACATCCTCGCCAACGCGGCGCAGGCGCTGGCGCGGGTCGATGCCAATGCCAACGACAAGGTGTTCAACGTCCTGCCGGTGTTCCATTCGTTCGGTTTGACCGGCGGCATGATGATGCCGATCCTCGGCGGCATTCCGATCTTCATGTATCCGTCGCCGCTGCATTACCGGATCGTGCCCGAGCTGATCTACCAGACCGGCGCGACCATCCTGTTCGGCACCGATACCTTCCTCACCGGCTACGCCCGCTCGGCGCATGCCTATGATTTCCGCACGCTGCGGCTCGTGATCGCTGGCGCGGAAGCGGTGAAGGAGCGCACGCGGCAGGTCTACATGGAGCGTTATGGCATCCGCATCCTCGAGGGCTACGGCGTCACCGAGACCGCGCCGGTGCTGGCGATGAACACGCCGATGGCCAACCGCCAGGGCACCGTCGGCCGGATTTCGCCGCTGATGGAGTACCGCCTCGATCCGGTCCCGGGCATCGAGGAAGGCGGACGCCTGTCGGTGAAGGGGCCGAACGTGATGCTTGGCTACCTCCGTGCGGAAAATCCCGGCGTGCTCGAGCCGCTGCCGGAAGGCTGGCACGACACCGGCGACATCGTCACCGTCGATGCGCAGGGCTTCATCGCGATCAAGGGCCGCGCCAAGCGCTTTGCCAAGATCGCCGGCGAGATGGTCTCGCTCTCGGCGGTGGAGACGATGGCATCGGCGCTGTGGCCGCAGGCGATGTCGGTCGCGGTCACGCTGCCCGATCAGCGCAAGGGCGAGCGCATCGTGCTGCTCACCACGCAGAAGGATGCCGACCGCTCCGCGATGCAGCGCCAGGCCAAGAGCGCCGGCGCCTCAGAGCTCGCGGTGCCCGCCGACATCCGCATCGTCGACAAGGTGCCGCTGCTCGGCACCGGCAAGACCGACTATGTCGGCGCCACCGCGCTAGCCAAGGAAATAGCGGCGGAACTCGCCGCCGCGCCCGCGGCGCAGGCCGAGCCCGGCGGCGACGAGAGCGAGCCGGAGACGCTGCAGCAACACGTTGCATGAGTCCTGGCATGATGGTTGTGCTTTTCGGGAGCATGTTGTCAGATAGACGGCAACTGCTCCCGAGAAAGCACGATCATGCTGGACAAACTGAACCCGGCTACCGAGGACGCGCCTGAACTCATCGCCGAGCGCTGGATCGGCGCGCTCGATGCGGCGCTCGCCGGCCGCTTCGCAGAGGGGCTTTCCGGGCTGTTCGCGCCCGAGAGCCACTGGCGCAACATCTTCGGTATCTCCTGGCATTTTGCGACATTCAGCGGGCGGCAGCGCGTCGTTGCCGAGCTGCTGGAGCGCGCTGCCGCGGTCAACGCGCGCGGATTTCGCCTTGATGACCGTGCCTTGATACCGCGACGCGCCGTGGTGGCCGGACGCGACGTGATCGAGGTCGTCTTCACCTTCGACACGTCGAATGGGCCGGGCACCGGTGCGGTCCGCCTGCTGCACGATGCGAGCGGAAATTCCGCGGCATGGACGTTCTCCACGATGCTCGATTTCAATCGCATCTGCGACGCGCACGGAGATCAAGCCGCGGAGCAATCCCATGCGCGCGATTTCGCCGCACCCGACTGGCTGGAGCAGCGCCGGGTCTCGCGCGCCTATGCCGACCGCGAGCCTGACGTTCTGATCGTCGGCGGCGGCCATGCCGGCATCGCGGCTGCCGTCGAGTGCAAGCGGATCGGCCTCGACGCGCTGATCGTCGATCGCGAGCAGCGCATCGGCGACAATTGGCGGCTGCGCTATCGCGGGCTGAAGCTGCACAACAAAACGCCGGTCAATCTGTTTCGTTACCTGCCGTTCCCGCCGACCTTCCCGGACTATATCCCGAAGGACAAGATCGCGAACTGGCTGGAAAGCTATGTCGACATCATGGAGCTCGACTTCTGGACCGAGACGTCGTTCGAAGGCGCGCGCTATGACGACACGACGCAACGCTGGACGGTGACGCTGCAACGAAGCGACGGTCCGCGCATGCTGCATCCGAAGCACATCGTGCTTGCAACCAGCGTCAGCGGTACGCCGAACATTCCGACCATCCCCGGCATCGAGCGCTTCGGCGGCAAGGTGCTGCATTCCAGCCAATTCGCAGCGGGGCGGCAATGGGCAGGCCGCTCGGTGGTTGTGTTCGGCACCGGCACCAGCGCGCATGACATCTGCCAGGAGCTGCATGCGGGCGGCGCCGACGTCACCATGGTTCAGCGCAGCCCGACCATGGTGGTCAATGTCGAGCCGGCGCAGCTCTACGACAAGACCTATCTCGGCGACGGCCCGCCGGTCGAGGTCCGCGACATCCTCAATTCCGGCGTGCCGCTGCCGGTCATGAAGATCGCGCACAAGATCATCACCGACGAGGTGAAGCGGCTCGACGCGGCGCTGCTGTCGCGGCTGGAGCGCGCCGGCTTCCGGCTCGAATTCGGCGAGGACGGCACCGGCTGGCCGCTCAAGTTCCGCTCCCGCGGCGGCGGCTATTACTTCAACGTCGGCTGCTCCGAGCTGATCGCCGACGGCAAGATCCGCCTGATCCAGGCCGCCGACATCGTTGATTTCACCGCAACCGGCCTCGCGCTGAAGGACGGCACATCGCTCGCCGTCGAGCTGTTCGTGCTCGCCACCGGCTACAAGGGCCCCGACCATCTCGTCGGCAGGCTGTTCGGCGAGGACGTCGCCGCGCGGGTCGGCCGGGTCTGGGGCTTCGACGACGCGACGCAGGAGCTGCGCAACATGTGGACGCGCACGCCGCAGCCCGGCCTCTGGTTCACCGGCGGCGCGTTCTCGCAGGCTCGCATCTATAGCCGCTTCATCGCGCTGCAGATCGCCGCGATCGAGGCCGGCACGCTTTCCAAGTCATTCAACTCCAAGCCATTCAACTGTACGCACGCGAACTGAAGGACTCCCATGCCGCTCCCGCTCGATGCCATCATTGCCAACATCATCCCGCTGCTGCCGCTGCGCGACCCCGCCACCATGACGCCGCAGAGCGCGCGCGATTCGCTCCGCGCGCTGGCC
>NZ_LGHK01000223.1 GCF_001908235.1 Bradyrhizobium sp. NAS96.2 | reverse complement strand
GCCTATGCGCCGCCGCCACCTCCGGGCGACAGCCTGATCGCGCCGCCGCCGCGCGACTACGTCGACACTGAATACGCCGCCCGGCTCGACCGCGTGACCGGCGCCGTCAACATCACCGCTCCGCCGTCGGGGGTCATGACGGTCGGCGGCTACCGCTTCCTTGCCCAGGAGTTGCAGGAATGGTCGCGCCGGCTCGGCCAGGGCGCGTTGTTGACGGCATTGCCGGACCGCCTCAGCGGCCACCGGCTCGCCGGACGGGCGCAGGACAATGCGCGGGCCCGCGACGCCCTGACAGAACTTGGGCTTAACCCGTTGATGGTCGAGGCATTTCGCGACCGTAACGGCACCGGAATGCCGTAAAATCTTATCATTGTGTTAGTCTTAGCATTGTGTTGACGCCGCATTAAGCCATGCCAACTAGCATCGCAGCCGTTGCTGTTCTTAAGCATTGGTTTCGAGCGTTCGAATGTCTCAACAAGGTCCGGTCCTCATCGTCTCGGCGTCGGCAAAGCCGCCGTTCGCCGCGGTCCTCGATGAGACCAAGCTGTTTCCGGTCGTCGTCACCGACTGGAGCGAGGTCGGGCGCGCCATCGAGCAGGTCAAGCCGGCGGCGATCATCGCGGCCGCCGAGAGCGTCGACTTCGTCACCCTGTCGGGCCTGGCCAAGCGCGCCGCTGCCCGCGCGCCCTATCTGCCGCTAATCGCGGTCGATCCCGCGACCACCCTGCCCGACACCGTGATCGCGTTCTTCCAGCACAAGGGCATGCCGGATCGCCTGGTGGCTCGGCTCAACGCATCCTTACGGGTTCGCGCGCTGCACGCGACCGTGATGCGCCGCCTGGTACCTCCGGCGCCGATCGAAATGTCCGATATCGATCCGGTCGGAGAAGCCACGGCGCTGCTGATCGGCCGTGGCGGCGCCTACCCGGCGCTGTCGGTCGCGCTGGGCGAACGCGCCGGCGTGGTTGGCGCGCTCAGCATCGAGGCGGCCGCCAAACATCTCTCCAACCGTGACATCGACGGCATCGTGCTGGCCGAGGGATTCACACCGCGCGTGATGGATGCCTTCCTCACTGTCCTGACCGAGGATGTCCGCTTCCGCCCGTTGCCCGTGATCGTCGCCTCGGGCGAGCTGACGCCGCGTTACGAGCTGCCCAATCTCGAGATCGTCACGGCTGGTCCGACCCGCGTCGCCGACATGGCGCTGCCGATGATCCGCCAGCACGCTTTTGAATCGCGGCTCGGCCGCATGCTCAAGGCGATCGACGCCAAGGGCCTGATCGATCCCCGCACCGGCTTGCTGACCAAGGCCGCGTTCGAACGCGACTTCGCCACCACCGTCTACCAGACCGCCGAGCGCGGCGGCGCGCTTTCGGTGGCGCGCTTCACCTTCGACAACACGCAACCGCGGGCGCAATTCGACGGCGCGCGGATCATCAGCCGGCTGATGCGCCAGGCCGATTTCGGCGCTGTCTATGACGACCGCTCGCTGGTCGTGGCGTTCGCCGGCACCGACCTGCGCAACGCGCAGGCGATCACGCGGCGATTGGCGAGCGTGATGCGCCACACCCAGAACGGCCGCCGCGACGTCAAGGCCGAGCCCACCGTCAGCGTCGCCACGCTGCTGCCGAGCGATTCCGCGATGTCCCTGCTTGGGCGGCTGATCGCGGCGCCCGAGCGCGCGGCGTCGTAACAAGCTGTGTGCCAGCTTATAAGGTCGCAAGTCTTTCGAGTATCGTCCGCAAATCACCGTGGAATCAGTAACCGGCCGGCTGCTTAGCGGGTGCCCTGGTGAACACTGGTCGTAGCCCAGCATCCGGAACAGCCGGACTTGGATAGACGTTCCGCGGGTCGCAGAGCTGACAACCGTTTGGTCCCCATGGCTGCGTGGCCGCCGCCCCACACAGCGGCAGCGCCATGCGTGCCGCGACAGCGGGCGGAACAGCCTGTTGACCGCCCTCGCAATAGTAGGCAACCGCAGTCTTGCTCGCCGATAGTGCAAGCAACGCTGCGACGAACAGAGTTCTCATGCTCGCCTCCAAACTCCTCGGACCCAATCAGCAGAAACGCAATTTGAGAATAGTTCGGGCCCGCGAAGCCGTATAGTCGCTCGTCGAGCCCGCCGGTGCGCCAACCGCTCGCAGACCCTGACGGCCCGCCCATATGGAATAGACGCACCACAGCCTACGGCGCCGCTACCGTCATCCGCGCCGGTTCGTTCGCCGTGAGCCGACCTCCGTCTCTCGGGTGCGGCCTACGCCGCCTTCTTGCTCTCCGCGAGATTGGCGAGCTGTCGCAAGATCTCTGTCGTGCCGGCGAGCCGCTCTTCCGGCGTATCCCATTCCTGGAAGAACACGACCTTCATGTCGGGCCGGACCTTGGCGGCCTGGCCGTGCTGGCGGATGAAGGTCACCAGCCGCTCCGGATGCGCAAAACTGTTGTCGCGGAACGCGATCACGGCGCCCTTCGGGCCGGCATCGACCTTGCCGACATTGGCGCGACGGCAATAGGCCTTGATCGCCGCGACCTTGAACAGATAGCGCACCTCGTCCGGCAGCACGCCGAAGCGGTCGCGCATCTCGGCCGCGAAGGCGTCGATGTCTTCGTCGGTGTCGAGATCGGCGAGACGCCGATACAGCGACAGCCGCACGCTGAGATCGTTGACGTAGTCCTCGGGGATCAGCACCGGCATGCCGATCGTGATCTGCGGCGACCAGCGGTCGGCGGCCGGCTCGGCGACGCCGGCCTTGAGGTTGACGATCGCCTCCTCCAGCATCGACTGGTACAGCTCGAAGCCGACTTCCTTGATGTGGCCCGACTGCTCCTCGCCGAGCAGATTGCCGGCGCCGCGGATGTCGAGGTCGTGCGAGGCGAGCTGGAAGCCTGCGCCGAGCGTCTCCAGCGATTGCAGAACCTTGAGCCGACGCTCCGCCTGCGCGGTGATCTTCTGCTGCGCCGGCAGCGTGAACAGCGCATAGGCGCGCAGCTTGGAACGGCCGACACGGCCGCGCAGCTGATAGAGCTGGGCAAGGCCGAACATGTCGGCGCGGTGCACGATCAGCGTGTTGGCGTTCGGGATGTCGAGACCGGACTCGACGATCGTGGTCGACAGCAGGATGTCGTATTTGCCGTCGTAGAACGCGGACATGATGTCCTCGATCACGGTCGGCGGCATCTGGCCGTGGGCGACCGCGACCTTCATCTCCGGCACGTTCTTGTCGAGGAAATCCTTGACGCCGGCTAGGTCCTCGATCCGCGGCACGACATAGAACGCCTGTCCGCCGCGATAGCGCTCGCGCAGCAGCGCCTCGCGGATCATCAGGGGATCGTGCGGCGCGACGAAGGTGCGCACCGCGAGGCGATCGACCGGCGGCGAGGCAATGATCGAGAGCTCGCGAACGCCGGTCAGCGCCAATTGCAGCGTGCGCGGGATCGGGGTCGCCGACAACGTCAGTACGTGGACCTGGGCGCGGAGCTGCTTCAGCCGCTCCTTGTGGCTGACGCCGAAATGCTGCTCCTCGTCGACGATCAGAAGGCCGAGGTCCTTGAACTTGATCGCCTTGCCGAGCAGCGCATGGGTGCCGACGACGATGTCGACGTTGCCGTCGGTGAGCCCCTTCTTGACCTGGTTCAACTCCTTGGTCGACACCAGCCGCGAAGCCTGCGCGACATTGACCGGGAAGCCTTTGAAGCGCTCGGTGAAGGTGCGCGAATGCTGGCGCGCCAGCAGCGTGGTCGGCACCACGACCGCGACCTGCCGGCCTTCCAGCGCCACGGCGAACGCGGCGCGCAATGCCACCTCGGTCTTGCCGAAGCCGACGTCGCCGCAGATCAGCCGGTCCATCGGGCGGCCGATCTCGAGGTCCTTCAGGGTCGAATTGATCGCCCCCAGCTGATCCTCGGTCTCGTCATAGGGGAAGCGGGCGCAGAACTCGTCATAGACGTGCGGCTGCAGCGGGAATTTCGGCGCCTCGTGCAGCTGCCGCTCGGCCGCGATCTTGATCAATTCGCCGGCGATCTCGCGGATGCGGTTCTTGAGCTTCGCCTTGCGCGCCTGCCAGCCGCCGCCACCGAGACGATCGAGCTCGACATTGGCGCTGTCGGATCCGTAGCGCGACAGCAGCTCGATGTTCTCGACCGGCAGGAACAGTTTGGTCTCCGCCGCATAATGCAGCTCGAGGCAGTCATGCGGCGCGCCGGAGACTTCCAGCGTCTGCAAGCCGACGAAGCGGCCGATGCCGTGCTCGACATGGACCACGAGATCGCCGGTCGCAAGGCTCGTCACCTCCGAGATGAAATTGTCGAGCTTGCGGCTCGCCTTGCGCGGCCGCACCAGGCGGTCGCCGAGGATATCCTGCTCGCTGATGACGGCGAATTCACCGGTCTCGAAGCCGGACTCCATGCCGAGCACGGCCAGCATGGTTTCGTTGCGCGGCGTCGCCTGCACGATCCGCCAGGTGTTGACGCTGGTCGTGTTGAGCAGCTTGTGGTCGCGCAGCATCGCACCCATGCGATCGCGCGAGCCTTCGCTCCACAGCGCGACGATGACCTTCTTGCGCTGCGACTGCAACGCGCCGATATGGCCGACCACGGCCTCGAACACATTGACGTTGCTGTCGGCACGCTCCGGCGCGAAATTGCGGCCCTGCCGCGCGCCGGCGTCGAACACGTCGGCGGTGCCTTCGGGCACCGCGAACGGCGTCAGCCGCGCCAGCGGCGCATCGCCGAGCAGCCTGGTCCATTCGGCCTCGGTCAGATACAGCTTGTCCGGCGGCAACGGCTTGTAGATCGCACCGCTGCCCGGATGCTCCAGCGCCTCGCGCCGTGCGTCGTAATAGTCCGAAATCTGCGAGAAGCGTTCGCGCGCGGCGTCCTCACCCTGCGGCTCGATCGCAATCGCGGCGCCGTCGAGATAGTCGAACAGCGTGTCCATCCGGTCCTGGAACAGCGGCAGCCAGTGCTCCATGCCGGGATGGCGGCGTCCTTCCGAGACGGCCTCATAGAGCTGGTCGTCGCGTCCCGGCGCGCCGAACGCTGCGACATAGCCCATGCGGAAGCGGCGGATGGTTTCGGTGGTGAGCTGGAATTCGGAGACCGGCACCAGGTCGAGCCCGCGCATGTCCAGATGGGTGCGCTGGGTCTCGGCATCGAAGGTGCGGATCGACTCAAGGCTGTCGCCGAAGAAGTCGAAGCGCACCGGCTGGTCGAGGCCGGCCGGAAACAGATCGAGGATGCCGCCGCGCACGGCATATTCGCCGGGCTCGCGCACCGTGGACGAGCGGGTGTAGCCATTGTGCTCGAGCCAGGCCACGACCGAGTCCATCGGCACGACGTTGCCGGGCGCGACCGACAGCGCCTGCGCTGCGACCTGCTCGCGCGCCGGCACCCGCTGCACGGCGGCGTTCACCGTGGTCAGCACGATCAGCGGCTTGTCGGAGCCAGCCAGCCGCGACAGCTTGGCCAGCGCGGTCAGCCGCTGCGCCAGGATGCCGGAATGCGGCGAGACGCGGTCATAGGGCTGGCAGTCCCAGGCCGGAACCTGCATCACGGCGATATCGGGCGCGAAGAACTCCAGCGCGCGGGCAAGCTGCTGCATCCGCGCGCCGTCGCGGCAGACCACGGCGAGGCTCACCGCGGTCCGCTTCGGCTGCGCGGCGATGGCGCGCGCCAGGTCGGAGATCACGAGCCCTTCGGCGCCCTCGGCGACGTTGGCGATGGTCAGCACCCGGCCGGGCGCGAGCATCGCGGCCGGAGATTTCATCGGCTGCTTCATGCGCTGGGATCCGCGACCCGGAACGCCTTGATGCGGGCAAACAGCGCGGTCTGATGCTCTGCAGCCAAAACCTTGTCGCCGGTCAGCGCGGCGTAGAGGTCGGGATCCGGCACTTCGATCAAATGCTCGAGTTCGCCGAGCTCCCGATCGGACAGGTCAGCGATCTCGGCATCGGCAAAGCGGCCGAGGATCAGGTCCATCTCCCGGGTGCCGCGATGCCAGCAGCGAAACAAAAGCCGCTTGCGGCGGTCATCGAGCCCGCTGCTCGATCGTGTCGATCCCGTCATGTCCCAAAATCCATCAAACGCCAAAAGCCCGGACGTGCCGGGCGGGCTTGATATAGCGATGGCGGAGGCCGATGTCAGCCCTCATTCGCCGCCTTTTGGGGTTTCCTTGCGCGCATGCCGTGAGTCGTGTGTAAAAGCACCGATGCGCCCAGCCCTGCTCAATCCGCTGTTTGCCCAGGTCACGACGCTTTCGGGCGTCGGCCCGAAGCAGGACAAGCTGCTGCGCTATCTGCTCGACCGCAGCGAGACGCCGCGGCTGGTCGATCTCTTGCTGCATCTGCCGGCGAGCGTGATCGACCGCCGCGCGCGGCCGAAGATCCGGGATGCTGTGGTCGGAACCATGGTGACGCTGGAGATCACCGTCGACCGCCATCGTCCGCCGCCGCCGCGCAATTCGCGCGCGCCCTACCTGGTCTATGCCAGCGACGACACCGGCGACGTGGTGCTGACCTTCTTCCGCGCCCAGCCCGGCTATGTCGAGAAGCTGCTGCCGGTCGGCGAGAAGCGCTACGTCTCCGGCACGCTGGCGATGTATGACGGCATCCCGCAGATCGTGCATCCCGACCGCGTCGTCGACGAGGCCGGCTTTGCCAAGCTCTCCGGCATCGATCCGGTCTATCCGCTGACCGAGGGGCTGGCGATCGGCTCGCTCCGCCGCGCCATCGCGCAGGCGCTGATCAAGCTGCCGGAATTGCCGGAATGGATCAGCCCCGAGGTGCTGCGCCGCTGCAACTTCCCGCCGATCCGGGAGGCGCTGACCCGCGTCCACGTTCCCGTCGAGCTGACCGACATTTTGCCCGATGGACCGTTCTGGTCGCGGCTCGCTTTCGACGAATTGCTCGCGGGCCAGCTCGCGCTGGCGCTAGTCCGCGCCACGCTGCGCCGTCCCGCCGGCGTCCGCAATGCCGGCGATGGCCATCTGCGCCAGAAGATCATCGACGCCCTGCCCTATGCGCTGACCAAGTCGCAGCGCGAAGCGGTCGCCGCGATCATGGAGGATCTGCGCCAGCCGGTGCGGATGCTGCGCCTCGTGCAAGGCGATGTCGGCTCCGGCAAGACCGTGGTGGCGCTGCTGGCGGCCGCCGCCGTCGCCGAGGCCGGCAAACAGGCCGCGATCATGGCGCCGACCGAGATCCTGGCGCGCCAGCACATCAAGACCATCGCGCCGCTCGCCGAGCGCGCCGGCATGCGCGTTGCGATCCTCACCGGCCGCGAGAAGGGCAAGGAGCGCCGCGAACTCCTGGCGCAGCTCGAGGCTGGCGAGATCGACCTTCTGGTCGGCACCCATGCGCTGATCCAGGACGATGTGATCTACAAGGCGCTGGCGCTTGCCGTTGTCGACGAGCAGCATCGCTTCGGCGTGCGCGAGCGCCTCGCGCTGACCTCCAAGGGCGAGGCCGTCGACGTGCTGGTGCTGAGCGCAACCCCGATCCCGCGCACGCTGGTGCTGACCTATTTCGGCGACATGGACGTCTCCGAGTTGCGCGAAAAACCCGCCGGCCGCCAGCCGATCGACACCCGCGCGGTGCCGATGAGCCGGATCGAGGACGTGATGGACGGCGTCGGCCGCGCGCTCGGCGCCGGCAAGCTGGTGTACTGGATCTGTCCGCTGGTCGATGAATCCGAGGCCGAGGGCACCGAGCACCTCACCAATGCCACCGAGCGTTTCGAGAGCTTGCAGCAGCGGTTCGGCGATCGCGTCGGCCTGGTACATGGCCAGATGAAGGGCACCGAGAAGGATCGCGTGATGGCGCAGTTCGGCGCGCACGAGATCGGGCTCCTGGTCGCAACGACCGTCGTCGAGGTCGGCGTCGACGTGCCGGCGGCGACCATCATGGTGATCGAGAACGCGGAGCGCTTTGGCCTCGCGCAGCTGCATCAATTGCGCGGCCGCATCGGCCGCGGCTCGGAGGCCTCGACCTGCCTGTTGCTCTATAAGGAGCCGCTCGGCGAGATGTCGAAGGCGCGGCTGAAAGTGATCCGCGAGACCACGGACGGATTCCGGATCGCCGAGGAAGATCTGAAGCTGCGCGGCGAAGGCGACGTGCTCGGCATCCGCCAGAGCGGCCTGCCCGGCTACCGCATCGCGCGCTCCGAGGTGCACGGCCAGCTCATCACCCAGGCCCGCGACGAGGCGCTGCGGATCATGAAGGACAATCCGAAGCTGAAGGGCGAACGCGGCGAGGCGCTGCGCGTCCTGCTCTACCTCTACGAACGCGACGAAGCCGTGCCACTGATCGGCGCGGGGTGAGGCTGGTCTCAGCCCTTCGTTGCAGCGCCGAGCTGCTCCCTCATCGTCATTGCGAGCGAAGCGAAGCAATCCATGGTTCAACCCGGGGACAGATGGATTGCTTCGTCGCTATCGCTCCTCGCAATGACGGTATAGGGTACAGCTGGGGAGAACGCCGTGAAGCAACCGTGCGTTTACATTGTTGCCAACAAGCGTCACGGCACCATTTACACCGGCGTCACCGCCAATCCACCGAAGCGTTCGTTTGAACATCGCGAGGGCTTGGTGAAGGGCTTCTCGGCGAAGTACGGCTGCAAGTTGCTGGTGTGGTACGAATTGCACGAAACGATGTACGACGCCATCACGCGGGAAAAGCAGATCAAGGCCGGCAGCCGGTCGAAGAAAATTGCGCTGATCGAGGCGCTGAACCCAGATTGGAATGACCTTCACGACACGCTGATCTGACATTGTCGTCACCGGTCCCTCCCCACCGTCATTGCGAGCCACCCGGTCGGCGCGAAGCGCCGCCGGATGACAGGCTCCGCGAAGCAATCCATCGCTCCGCATACGCGGAACCATGGATTGCTTCGTCGCTTCGCTCCTCGCAATGACGGGGTTAGAGTTGCAGCTAGCCGCTGGGAGTCTCCGCGCCGCCCTCCGCCGGATCAGGCACCAGCTCGTGTCCGGCGGCCTGCCAGCCGCGGCAGCCGCCCTGGATCACGGAGACATTCTCGAAGCCGATCTCGCGCAGCGCCTCTGCGGCGCGCCTGGCCTTGCCGCCACCGCCGCAGGTCAGGATGATCGGCTGCGCGCGATCGGCGAGCGCCGAGTCGGCAGCCGCGCGCCCTCGCCCGATGGCTCACGCGTCTCGCCGGAACTCATCAGCCCTCGACCTTGGCCGGCGCCGCCGGCTGCAACGAAGCCTGGTTGGCGATCCGCGCGGCATTGGCCATGCCGGCGAGCGCCGCGGCGCGTTTCGGATCATTGGCGCCGGGCTGCACCACGCCCGCGGACATGATCAGCGTCGCGGCATCCTCGGTGCTCATCTCGATCTCGATGATCTTGCTCTTCGGCACGTAGAAGAAGAAGCCGGTGGTCGGGTTCGGCGCGCACGGCAGGAACACCGAAATATGCTCCTCGTCTCCGGGGAAGCTCGCGGCGAGCTCGGCGCTCGGCGCCTGCGAGATCAGCACGATCGACCACATCCCGGGCGACGGAAACTCGACCAGGCCGACGCGCCGGAAGCTCGAGCCGTTGCCGGAGAACAGCGTCTCGAACACCTGCTTGAGGCCGCGATAGATCGCGCGCACCGCCGGAATCCGCCCGAGCAGCCGCTCGCCGAGATCGACCAGGGTGCGCCCGATCAGGTTGGCGGTGAGGAACCCGAGCAGTGTCAGCGCGATGACGGCGACGATCAGGCCGGAACCGGGCAACCCGAACGGCAGATAGGTCTCCGGCCGGTAGGCGGTCGGCACGAACGGGCGGACCAGGTTGTCGACCCAGTTCACGAACCACCAGGTCAAATACAGGGTGATCGCAACCGGCCCGGCCACCACCAGTCCGGTCAGGAAATAGTTGCGGAAACGCGCCATCAGCCCGCGCGGGTGATCCGGATGCAATTCGCCAGACGGGTCAGGAGGCACTTGGTCGGAGGTCATTGCGGTTCCAGGGTCGTCGAAGCGGCCGTAGTCCACCACCCAGCTAAGCCATTCTGTCGCATTTTTGAAGAGCCGCGTGACGGCCCGGCTTGCGACTATTCGACCGTGACCGATTTGGCCAGATTCCGGGGCTGATCGACGTCGGTGCCCATCACCACGGCGGTATGATAGGCGAGCAGCTGCACCGGAACGGCATAGACCATCGGCGCGAAGGTCGCCCCCATGTCCGGCATCACGATGGTCACCAGCGACTGGATGGTCGCCTCCGCGGCACCCTTGGCGTCGGTCATCAGGATGATCTTGCCGCCGCGGGCGGCGACCTCCTGCATGTTGGAGACGGTCTTCTCGAACACCTTGTCATAGGGCGCGATCACCACCACCGGCATGTGCTCGTCGATCAGCGCGATCGGCCCGTGCTTGAGCTCGCCGGCGGCATAGCCCTCGGCGTGGATGTAGGAGATTTCCTTCAGCTTCAGCGCACCTTCCAGCGCCAGCGGATAGCTGGTGCCGCGGCCGAGATAGAGCACGTCGCGCGATTTCGAGAGCTCGCGCGCCAGCTTCTCGATCTGCAATTCGGTGGTCAGCGCTTCCGACATCAGCCGCGGAATTTCGACGAGGCCGTGCACCAGCTTGGCCTCGTCGGCATCGGAGAGTTCGCCACGCGCCTTGCCAGCGGCAACCGCGAGCGAGGCCAGCACCATCAGCTGGCAGGTGAACGCCTTGGTCGAGGCGACGCCGATCTCGGGACCGGCCAGCGTCTGCAACACGGTCTCGCTCTCGCGCGCGATCGTCGAGGTCGGCACGTTGACGACCGAGAGCGTGTGCGCGCCCTGCGCCTTGGCGTAGCGCAGCGCCGCCAGCGTGTCGGCGGTCTCGCCGGACTGCGAGATGAAGATCGCAAGGTCGCCCTTGCGCAACGGCGCCTCGCGGTAGCGGAACTCGGAAGCGACATCGAGCTCGACCGGCAGCCGCGCCAGCCGCTCGAGCCAGTATTTGGCGACGAAGCCGGCATAGCTCGCGGTGCCGCAGGCGGTGATCGAAACGCGCTGGATATCCTTGAAGTCGAACGGCAGCTTGACCGGCATGATGACGCGCTCGGCCGCCAGGTCGACGTAGCGGGCGAGCGTGTGCCCGACCACTTCCGGCTGCTCGTGGATCTCCTTGGCCATGAAGTGGCGATAATTCGCCTTGTCGACCAGCGCGGTCGCCGTCGTGTGCTTGATCGCCTCACGATGGACGATGGCGTTGTCCTTGTCGAAGATCGTCGCGCCCTTGCGATTCAGCACCACCCAGTCGCCGTCCTCGAGATAGCTGATCGTGTCGGTGAACGGCCCGAGCGCGATCGCATCCGAGCCGAGATACATCTCACCGTCGCCGTGGCCGACCGCAAGCGGCGGGCCGTTGCGGGCGCCGATCATCAGATCGTCCTCGCCGGCGAAGATGAAGCCGAGTGCGAATGCGCCGCGCAGTTCCGACAGCACCGCCCTCACCGCCTCGACCGGCTTGACACCGCCCTTGAGCAGATTGTCGACCAGATGCACCACGACCTCGGTGTCGGTCTCGGTCGAGAACGCCGCACCCTTGGCTTCGAGGCGCTCGCGCAGCTCGCGGAAATTCTCGATGATGCCGTTATGCACCACGGCGACGCGTTCCGTTGAGTGCGGATGCGCGTTGTTCTCGGTCGGCCGGCCGTGCGTGGCCCAGCGGGTGTGGCCGATGCCGGTATGGCCGCCGAGCGGCTTGGCCTCCAGCCGGGCCTCGAGATTCCTCAGCTTGCCCTCGGCGCGACGCCGCGCCACCACGCCGTTCTCGAGCGTAGCGACCCCTGCGGAGTCATAGCCGCGATATTCGAGCCGCTTGAGCGAATCCACCAGTTGCTCCGCGACCGGAGCGCGTCCAAGAATGCCGACGATGCCGCACATGCGGTTCAATGTCCCCAAAAATCGCCGAAAATTTGCCAAAGCGGCGACACGGTCCCTTAACGGGAATCGCCGGCCGCAAGATACTCAATAATTATTGCCGATTGCGACAGTCTTAAACGGCAAGGTTGATGCGAAACGATGCGCAAGGCTGGTTAATCGGAGCTAACCATGCCGGCACGGAGTCAGATCGCGTGAGCGCGTCGATGCACACGTTAAGGGTGCGGCAAGCCCTTCGCGGCAACCGTGGTCACGGCGCGAAACACCCAGACACCATCAATCACAATTCGCGTTGCACGCCAAGGGTGCCTTCCGGTTGGGAGCCAAGTGAACCACAAGAACAATTTCGACGCTCTGAGGCTGTTCGCAGCCTTCAACGTATTGCTGCAGCATGCGGCCTATCTGCAAGTTCCCTGGCCCAGGCCATTGCCCGTGCTGGTCGCTTACACGTCCGGCGTGCCGATCTTCTTCATCATCAGCGGCTTCCTGATCACCGGCACCTTTTTTCGCCACGACGGAGACGTCCTCGCATATCTCCGCAATCGCTGCCTGCGCATCTATCCGGCGCTATGGCTCAATCTCGCGATCGTTGTCGCGCTGCTGGTCGCGTTCGGCGCGCTGCCGATCGGGTCGCTCCTGAGCCCGGAGTTTCTTCGATACTGGACGGTTATCCTCGCGACGGGCTCGGACTCCCTCGCCAACTGGCTTCTGGCGCCATATCCCTTTGCCTGGAACGAAGCGCTGCCATTTCTGCCCACTGCGGCGCTGTGGACCATCGTGCTCGAAGTAGGGTTCTACCTGCTCGTTCCCTTGATCTTTCTGCCCCCAATCATGCGCCGCCGATGGGCCTCGCTGGCTGTGGTTCTCGCCGTTACCCTTTATTCGCACCATTTGGCCAACGTCGCGACGACAGAGGAGGTCGCAAACCCCCTCTTCTATTTCTGGTTCTTCGGCATCGGCTCGATAGCGTCGCTGCTTTGGCCCCGAATTGACCGGCTGTTCCGTGGCAAGTTCATCCTGTGGGCCCTGCTCTATGCCGAGATGATTGCCCTCGTCGGCGACCAGAACGGCATCGTGTACGCTCACCTGACGCTGCAATCGACCACGCTGACAATCCTGCTTGCCTGCTGTGTCATTTCCGCAGCCTTTACCTGGACCAATCTGTCGAAGCTTCTCGCGGGCAACGACATCTCGTATGGCATCTATTTGCATCACGTGCCGGTCGTGATGGTCCTGCACGCCTACGGATGGCAAGGCTTCCCGGCCGCAGCCGTCTTGATCGTTACGACGACCATCGCGGCGATTATGACATGGCTCGCCATTGAGCAGCCGGCCATGCGTTTCAAAACCCATTCGGCCCGCAAACCGTCGACGTCCGCCGACGGCAAGTGCCCAGACCAGTTGGAAAGCCTGGCGCGCGCCGTCCGCTGATCACCTGGTGGCTGCCCCGGATCGAGGTCGCTTCACCTGGCCGGTGACGTGGCCTGCACGCTTGCACGACACCCTAATGTTCGACCCGGTAGAGCCGCCATCGCTCCGGCACGCCTCTGAGCTGATGCGCGCCGCGATCACTGAAGCGGATCTCGGACTCCGACATCAGATCCTTGACCGCACTCGAGACCAGGACTTCCCCGGCACGCGCTTTCGCGGCGACACGGGCGCCGATATGAAACGCAAGACCGATGACCTCCGCGCCGCTCACCTTGTATTCGCCGGCGTGCAGTCCGATCCTGATCTCCAGCCCGAGCGTGCGCACGGCCTTGACGATCGCGGTCGCGCAGCGGACCCCGGCCGCCGGCTTGCCGAACGTCGCCAGCACGCCGTCGCCGGTCGTCACGACTTCCTTACCACGCAACGCCTTCAGCTCGCGGCGAACGGCCGCATAATAGTGATTCATCACTGTTGCCCAGCGCGAGTCGCCGAGCCGCGCGGCCTTTTCGGTGGATCGGACGATGTCGACATAGAGGATGGTGGCGAGCGCCTGCTTGAGCTCCGACGCCCGTTCAACGGTTCGACGCCGGGTCGCGATATTTCCAACGAGCGGCTCATACCGATGGCTGCGCCGCCGCCCGATCGCGGCCTTGGTGTAGTCCTGGGCACGCTGCACCGTGCGGCAGCGAATGGTTTTTTCCTGCGGTGGAAATGTCCAGTACACCTTGCGTCCGGCTCCAGCGCCCAGAACCTCCACGGCGCCCCATTTCAGGAAAACCGTCGAGCCGGTCCGCCGAATGCACCATGCCTTCGACGTGTATCCGGAGACGTTCGACTGATGGACTCCGATGCGAAGGAATTTGGGCATGAGCGTCCGGCCGAGAGCGCTGGGGGTCCTACCTCCGGTAAAGCGTAGTCAGACATGCGCGCGTTGGCAACAGGACTGGATTGAGGGCTAACCGATCCTCTGCCCGTTCGATCCGGCGTCGGCATCGACGGACGGGATCGCCTGCGCTTCGGCTCCTGGCTGTTGCTCATCGCGAAATCGTGCCGGGGTCAGCCGGCTGCGGTCGACCGTCACGCCAAAAATGTCGAAGCGGTTGTAGTAACCGACCACGTCGTGAAACTGTTTCGGTTCGACGCAACGATTGAGATCGATCTCGGCGTAGGCGATCCCCTCCTGATCCTGCAATGCATCGCCAAACACGACCCCCGTCGGATCGACGAAGAAGCTCGCCGCACGTGGCGTCCGGTCGATCACGTCGGCGATGGTCTTGTCGCGTTCGATGAGGAAGGCGCGCATCGGCTCATCCATATAGCCGGCGGTGACGATCCCGAACACTTTGGCTTCGAAGCAGTGGGCGCTGGCCCGGATGCGATTGGCGGCGACGTTGTCGAAATTGCCGCCGCCAGCCGGGCGTCGGGTCGGCCACATCGGCGGCCAGCTCGAGATGTGCACCTGCTCGCCCTGCGCCATCAGCGCGAAACGAGCCAACGGATTGGTGTTCTCGCCGCAGATCAACCCGCCGATGCGGCCCTGCCGTGTCTGCGCGACCACAAGGCCCGCACCATCCCCGGATGACCACACCAGCTTCTCGTAGAATGTCGGAACCAGCTTGCGGTGATGGACCAGAATTTCGCCGGTCTCGCCGATCAACAGGTTCGAATTCCAAAGCCCGCCAACGCTGACGGCCGAGCGCTCGCTGATGCCGATCGAGACGGTGACGCCGAGGGCGCGCGCCTCGGCGCAAAGCCGCGCCACTTCCGGCCCGTCCGCCAGCACGGATTGCTCGGCCATGCGCACGAACAGGTCGTGATTGTCGATCGGAGGCCACAGCGCCGCCCAGACCGGAAAGGCGGGAATATAGGTTTCCGGAAACGCGATCAGCTCGGCGCCGGCCCTGGCCGCCTCGCGCATGATCGAGATCGCCTTCTCGGTGGTGGCCTGACTGTCGAGGAACACGGGCGCGGCGTGGACGGCGGCAGCCTTGAAGCGAGCAAGCATATGAAAAATCCCGGCTAGGATTGGGGGAGCGAAGCGGTATCATCCCTGCCTCGCAGGCATGCATGGGAATTGTCGCAAGGCCGGTTGCGAAGGATCGGAGCCGCCGCGCGTTGGAACGGGAATTGCTTTGCTGGCAATGGCCGCAATCCGGAGGCAGGTCATGTTCGATACGATCAACTGGGACGATTTGCGGGTATTCCTCTGTGCCGCTCGCGCCGGGAATTTGAGCCAAACAGCAAAGCGGCTGCGGCTGGACCACTCCACCGTCAGCCGGCGCATCGCGCAGATGGAGGCCTCGCTCGGGATCGCGGTGTTCGAACGCCACCGCACCGGGCTCAAGCTCAACGAAGTCGGCGAGCGGCTGTTGCGTCACGCCGAGCGGGTCGAAAGCGCTGTCATCGCCATTCGCGAGGAGGCCAGCGCCAGCGACACCCAGGAGCTCGCCGGGACCGTGCGGCTCGCGACCATGGAGGGGATCGCCTCGCTCTATCTGGCGCAGCGCTTTGCCAACCTGCGGCGCACGGCGCCGCGCCTCTCCGTCGAACTCGTCACCTCAGCCCAGACGGTCTATGTCCATAAGCGTGAAGCCGATCTGTTCGTGTCCTTCTTCCGGCCACCCGGGCCGGGCCTGATCTCGGAGCGTATCGGCAAGTTTCGGCTCGGGCTATTCGCGAGCCAGGACTATCTCGACAATCACGGCATGCCCAAAACCCTGCGCGACCTCGGGGATCATTGGTTCGTGTCCTATATCGAGGACTTGCTCCAGGTCGATTCGGTGCGCTGGCTCGCCGACGTCATCGAGGAGCCGAAGATCGCCTTCCACTCCAACAGCATGATCGCGCAGATGAACGCCGCGGCGGGCGGCCTCGGCATCGTGATGCTGCCGAGTTTTGCCACCAGGGAGCGGCCCGACCTGATCCCCGTGCTGCCCGCCCTCGCCGGCACCGTTCGCGAGGTCTGGCTCAACGTCCACAGCGACCTGCAATTTGCCCCGCGCATCCGCGCCGTCCGCGCCTTCTTGAAAAATACCCTGAAGCAGGACCCCGACATGCAGGTCACGCTGGCCGACGCCTTGCCGCAGCCGCGCACAGCAGATTGCAAAAATCCATAATTCCCTTCCGTGGGGGCCCGGCTGAAGCTCGTCCGATTGGCGCAAGGCAAAGCGCGCTTAAGTCTTAGGGAGCCAATATGGACAGGGTTATTCCCGGCAATGCCGGTCCGGCGCCGAGCGGCGTCGCATTGGCCAGGAAGCTGGCCAGGACGCGGCTGACCGTCGCGCTCGTTCTCAGCGTCGCGATGATCGTGATCTATTTCGGTTTCATGGCGCTGTTCGCGTTCGACAAGCCGCTGCTCGGCACCATCCTGATGCCGGGCCTGTCGCTTTGCATTGTGCTCGGTCCGCTCGTCATCATCTCCTCGTTCGTGCTCTGCCTGGTCTACGTGCTGTGGGCGAACCGGGTGCTCGATGCCGGCATCCGCGAGCTTCGCTAACGGGGCAGGCAAAGATGGGCAGCAGCACGCTTTCGATCGGGTTCTTCTTCGCCTTCATGGCGTTGACGCTGGGGATCACCTATTGGGCCGCGCGGCGCACGCGCACCACCGAGCACTTCTTTGCCGCCGGCGGCCAGGTCACGCCGTGGCAGAACGGCTGGGCACTTGCGGGGGATTTCCTGAGCGCCGCCGCGCTGCTCGGAATTGCAGGGATCGTCACCTCGAACGGCTTCGACGGCATGATCTATTCGATCGGGTGGCTGGTCGGCTGGCCGATCATTCTGTTCCTGATCGTCGAACCCCTGCGTAACGTCGGCCGCTTCACCTTCGCCGACGTCGTCGCCTATCGCCTGCGCCAGCGCCCGGTGCGCCTCGCCGGCGCCGTCGGGACACTTGCCGTCATCCTGTTCTACCTGATCGCCCAGATGGTCGCGACGGGATCGCTGATCAAGCTGCTGTTCGGCCTGCCCTACACCTGGTCGGTCGTCGTGGTCGGCAGCGTGATGCTGGTCTACGTCCTGTTCGGCGGCATGTTGGCGACGACCTGGGTGCAGGTGGTGAAGGCTGCGCTGCTGATGGGCGGCGGCATCCTGCTCGCCTTCCTGGTCTTGACCCATTTCGACATGAACCCGTTGAAGCTGTTCGCCGCGGCGTCCGAGAAATACGGCACCAAGGTCCTGCAGCCGGGATCGAAGGTGGTCTCGGGCCAGTGGGATGCCATCTCGCTCGGGCTCGGCCTGATGTTCGGGACCGCCGCGATGCCGCATGTGCTGATGCGGGCCTATACGGTGAAGGATGCCAAGGCCGCGCGGCTGTCGATCCTCTATGCCACCGGCTTGATCGGCGTCTTTCATCTCATGGTCTTCATCATCGGCTTTGGCGCCATGGTGCTGGTCGGCGCCGACGCGGTGGCCAAGGCCGGAGGTGGCGGCAACATGGCCGCGCCCCTGCTCGCACTCACCGTCGGCGGCAACGCTTTCTTCGGCTTCATCTGCGCGGTCGCGTTCGCGACCATGCTCGCCGTCGTCGCAGGGCTGACGCTGTCGGGCGTCGCCACGCTCTGTCACGACGTCTGGACCAATGTGATCCGCAACGGCGCCGCTTCCGAGGCCGAGCAGCTCAAGGTCGCGCGCGTCGCAACCGTTGTGATTTCCATCTTCGCCATCATGCTTGGCATCGCGTTCGAAGGCCAGAACGTCGCCTTCATGGCGGGCCTCGCGTTCTCGATCGCCTGCGCCGCGAACTTCCCCTCGCTCGTGCTCTCCATCACCTGGCGCCGCTTCACGACGCCCGCGGCCGTGGCGAGCATCCTCGTCGGCACGCTGAGCTCGCTGGTGCTGATCTATCTGTCGCCAACCATCCAGGTCGACATTCTCGGCAAGCCGCTGGCCGCGATCGAGCACCAATGGTGGTTCGTGTCGCTGCGCAATCCGGCGATCATCAGCATGCCGCTCTCCTTTGCGGTCGCGATCCTGCTGTCGCTGGTCACGCGGGAGAAGAACGCAAATCTCGCCTTCGACGAGATGCAGCGGCGCATCCTGCTCGGACCGGTCCAGCCGACCACCAGCGAGCCCGCCCGGGCGAAGAGTGCGGCGTGATTCACTGAACGTGCAACACATTCGGTGTCGTCCCGGCCTTGAGCCGGGACCCATAACCACGAGCGCCAATTGGTTTGCAGCGCTGTGGCCGCAGCTTGCTCCAACAACACGACCCTGTGGTTATGGGTCCCTGCTTTCGCGGGGACGACGTCTTGGTGCGGAGACAGGCTCGCGATCACATTAGGAGAAGACTACTTCCCCTTCGCCGCCTTCTCTTTCAGCTTCGCCGCGCGGTAGCGCGCGGCGCCGCCTTCGCGGATCGACTGCTCGCTGCGCTCGAGCGCCATCGCGTCGTCGGGGACGTCCTTGGTGATGACGGAGCCGGAGCCGATATAGGCGCCCTTGCCGATCGTAACTGGCGCGACCAGCGAGGAATTGGTGCCGACGAAGGCGCCCTCGCCGATCAGCGTCTTGTGCTTGAGGAAGCCGTCATAGTTGCAGGTGATGGTGCCGGCGCCGAGGTTGGAATTGGCGCCGACATGGGCGTCGCCGACATAGGAGAGATGGTTGACCTTGACGCCGGCCTCGAGCACGGCAGCCTTGGTCTCGACGAAATTGCCGATCCGCGCGCCGTCGCCGAGCGAGGTGCCCGGCCGCAGCCGCGCATAGGGACCGACCGACACCTTCTTGCCGACCTTCGCCTCGACGATGTGCGAGAACGAATGGATCACGGCGCCGTCGTCGATCAAGACGCCCGGTCCGATCACCACGAACGGCTCGATCACGACGTCCTTGCCGAACTTCGTGTCGGCGGCGAGATGGACGGTGTCCGGCGCGATCAGGGTCACGCCGGCCTCGAGCGCCTGCTTGCGCAGCCGCGCCTGCATCACGGCCTCCGCCTCAGCGAGCTGCGCCTTGGTGTTGATGCCGCGCACTTCGTCTTCGCCGGTTTCGATCACGACGGCCTCCAGTCCCAATTCCCTGACAATGCCGACGGCATCGGTCAGATAATATTCGCCCTTGGCGTTGGCATTGCCGATCTTCTCGATGATCGCGAGTGCCTTCCTGCCGTCGAACGCCATCACACCAGCATTGCACAGCGTGATCTTGCGCTCTTCAGGGCTGGCGTCGGCCTGCTCGCGGATCGCAACCAGTCTGCCGTTCTCGACCACCAACCGGCCATAGCCGGTCGGGTCGGCGGCCTGGAAGCCGAGTACCGCCAGTGCTGCGCCGTCGCGCAGCGGCGCACGCAGGCGCGCAAAGGTCTCGGCCGAGATCAGCGGCGTGTCACCGAACGCGACCAAGAGGTCGTCGGCACTGCTCGCGATCGCCTCGCGCGCGGCCAGCACCGCATGCGCCGTGCCGAGCCGCTCGCGTTGCACGAAGGTCTGCGCGTCGGGCCGCACCCGGCGGGCCTCGGCGGCGACCGCCTCATGGTCGGGGCCGATCACGACCGCGAGCTGCGAGCCCTCGCCGGAGGCGGCGGCATTGAGCACATGCGCCAGCAGCGCCTGCCCGGCCACGGGGTGCAGCACTTTCGGCAGCGACGAGCGCATCCGCGTGCCCTCGCCGGCCGCAAGCACCACTGTCAGGCTGGTTCGCGCAGTCATTCGAAAATCCCCGATGTCTCGCGCAGCTCGCTGCGCAACGCCTAGTTCGAGGCCGTCTTTAATTGTTTTCCCCGGCAGAAGAAACCGTTTCGCCCTCGCGGTCCTCCGGATTCAAGTTCCCGGTCCATTTCCTGTTAATCTTTGCTTCGTGATTCGGCGGGCCTTGAGGAGGGCCAAGCGGGCTTTGGCCAAAGATCGCGACAATCTGGCGGCGGATTTCGATACCGAGAGCACCTCCGGCTTTTTGGCCGAGGAGGAGGCTTTCGATCGCCGCATGCTGTGGCGCCTCGGCTCGTGGGGCGTGGCCGCGGTCGGCGCCGTCACCGTCGCCGTGATGGCCAACCAGTCGGCGCTGACAATGCGGCGCGACCTGGTCGCCGCATCAGACATCGCACGCCAGGCCCAGCAGCTGCAGACGCTGGCGAAGGAAAGCCACAACGAGACGCGCCGGCTCGCTTCCGCGATCGATACGCTGAACGGCGACCGCGACCGGCTCTATTCGCGTATGACCACGCTGGAACAGGGGCTCGACTCCGTGACCGGCACGATCGCCAAGCAACCGGCAGCACTCGTGCCGGCGCCAGCAACATCGGCAGCCGTGCCTGGTACGCCGCCGGGCTCCGCCAATTCGGCACCAGCCGTTGCCGCGGTCGCAACGGCGCCACCGGCCGCATCGGACAAACCGGTGGCAACCGAGAAGGTCCCTGCATCCGCCGACAGCAAGGTCTCGGCACCGATCGACAAGCCGGTAGCTGCGGCCGAAAAGCCCGTGGTGGCCGACAAGAAGCCTGCGCCCGCCACAACCAGGCAACAGGCTGCGGAGAAGCCGTCGGCATCCGACAATCCGCTGCCGGCTTCACCCAACACCCCATCCGTTGCCAGTCCGATGAGCGCCGCGGCCGCCGCAGCCAGTGCCGAGGATGCGAAAATGGCCGCACCGGCTTCCGCACCGGTCGCCGACAAGCCGCCAGCCGAGAAGCCGCTGCTGGCATTGTTCGAACCCGCGGCGAGCAAGGCAAACGAAGCGGTCAAGCCGCCGACCGCCAACGACGTCAACGCCGCGCCGATCCCTCCGCTGGTGATCACACCGGATCCGGACTCCGATGTTGAAGACGATGCGCCGAAGGCGCAGATCCACCGCACCGAGTTCGGCGTCGACCTCGGCACCGCAAATTCGGTCAATGGACTGCGTGCGCTTTGGCGCGGCCTGCTGAAGTCGAAGGCCAACGCGCCGTTGGCCGCGCTGCGGCCGATCATCGTCATCAAGGAAAACAGCAACGGGCTCGGCATGCAGCTGCGCCTGGTCGCCGGACCGCTGAACGACGCCGGAACCGCCGCCAGGATCTGCGCCGGCCTCAGTCTGGTGCAGCGGACCTGCGAGACGGCGATCTATGACGGCCAGCGGTTGGCCTTGAACGAGCCGCCAGCCACAGCCAGGCCGGCGCCGCCGCACCGTCGGCTGGCGCCGAAGCGCACCACCATTGCTCCACCGCAACCAGCCGCCGAGGAAAAGAAGCCGGAGCCTGCGACGATCTCCTCGATGTTCCGGCGGAACAGCCAATAATCATGTTCTGCGAAGCGATTGCGGCCAAATTCTCAACCGATTTCGCTGCTTCTCCCCGAGCCTTGTCCCAGCCTCCGTTCCCGACCATAGTGCCGCAATGACAAAACCTCCGTTCCGCCTCTCCCCCTATCAGGTCCAGTTCCTGATGGTCGTCGGCTTCCTCACCGTCGGTTACGCGCTCTACGTGCGCTATCTGGCCATCGAGTTCTCGCCGGTCGCGCTGGCGTGCGACGCCGGCACGCAGACCATGCTCTGCAAGGCGCGCGCGCTCTCGACCGTGCTGTTCAAGAACTCGGTGTTCGGCATCACCGCGCTGGTGATTGCGCTGTTGAACCTGATGCGGCCCTCGATCGTGCTGCTCACCGGCGGGCTGATCGCCGCCGGGCTCGGGATCGTGCTCTACAACGTCGTGTTGTCGGGGCTTGCGATCGGGCTGTTCATCCTGGGTTTTGCGCGGCCCGCGCCCGCCACAGCGTAGCTGATAGCAAGAGGTACATCACGCAGGTCCAGTCCGACTGCCAGTTGATCGTGCCCTCGTTGTAGATCGTGTAGAGGGCGGCGATCGCGAGCAGGCCGGCGAACACCGATTCCGCGAGCGGCCGGATGCCTTCCTTCGGGCGGTTGAGCATGGTCAGCAGGGCGAACGGCACCACGGCCATCGTCAGCGAGGCGTACGGGAAGTCGCGATAACGCGGATCGAAGGCGAAGCCGAGCGCGGTTTCGGCGGCGATGACGGTGGTGACCGCCAGCACGATCGCCAGCAGCGCACCGATCGCGCCCTTGCCGCGATAGTCGCGCGGCCCGATCAGCTCCAGGAAGGTCGGCAGCGAGCGTCCGGCGATCAGCGCATGCGCGGTCAGCAAGGGCGCGATGATCGCGGCCGCGAGCAGCACGCCCCAATGCAGAAAGCCGCTAATGCCGTAGCTCTCGTAGTAAATCTTGTCGCCGGCGATCCCGAGCAGCGTCCCCGCCGTCGTCGCCGAAATGCCGACCGCGATCCAGGCCGACGGCCGCGGCGTCCAGGGCCGGCGGCGCAGCGTCAGCCAGGCCACCAGGAAGGTGGCGACCGACAGCGCCATGCCGCCCGCCATCTGCAGCTTCCAGGCCGGATAGTTGGTGATCGCGACGCCGGGCGGATATTTGACCTGCCGCTTGACCGAATCGAACAGGCCCCAATTGCCGCCGACGGTGCCCTCGAGCATGCGCTTCCAGGGCTGGTCATAGGCCTCGATCAGGTTGACGCGAAAACCCTCGCGCTTGGCGAGGTCGAGGATCTCCGACACCACCCGCGCCTGGTTGGTGCGCGACGGCAATGCGCCCTCCCGCATCCGTCCCTGGCTCGGCCAGCCGGTCTCGCCGATCAGGATCTCCTTGCCCGGGAACGTCACCGCCATCCGCTTGCGGATCTCGTCGACATGCGCGGCGGCGTATTTGGCCTTGACCGGGATGTCCTCCCAATACGGAAGGATGTGAATGGTGATGAAATCGACCGCGTCATAGATCTCGCGGTTCTTTACCCAGTATTCCCAGACGTCGGCATAGGTGACCGGGATATTGCCTGCCGAAGCCTTCACCGCGCGGATGTTGCCGGCAAGATCGGCAGCCGTCATCTCGCCGCGCAGCAGCACCTCGTTGCCGACGATCAGCGAGGTCACCACGCCGGGATATTCCTTGGCGAGCCGCACCGCAATCGCGATCTGCTGCAGGTTCTTGAAGCGGTTGCTGCTGAGCCAGATGCCCTGCATCACCTTCAACCCGACCTTGGCCGCGACGCCGGGGACCTGGTCGAGGCCGTTCTCGATCGAATAGGTGCGCACGCAGTCGGTCACCTTGGCGAGATCGGCGAGGTCCTGCTCGATCTGCTCGACCGGAACCTGCGTGGTGGGGTCCAGCGGCGTCTGGGCGCCGCGGAACGGCGTGTAGGACACGCATTGCAACTTTGCGGCAGGATCGATCGGCGCGCGCGCGAGCGTAATCGGCGTGGCGAGCCACCACCACACAGATGCAATCACGGCGAGCGAGATCAGGAGAAGCGCCAGCGGCGTACGAAGCGAAATCGGTTCCATCCTCCGGGGGACCGTCGAATTAGCCGGTCACAGCCCGTCTGCCAAGTGTAGGATTAGGTCATTACCATGGTTGTCCTGCGACAGTTTTGCGCTGGTTCGATAAAGTTGTGAGTTTGCTGGACAAAATACCAAATTCCAGTCATCTGACTCCGCCAGAGTCTCCGCCGCACTGGAGACCTATTTGGACGGCATCACGCGAGCCGTTAGGATGATCCCGCGGGGGCAGGAACATTATCGGGGAATACATGCGTCGACGGCTGCTTGAGTTGAAGAACACTGCTTTGCGCCACCTTGCCGTAACGGGCCTTGCCGCAAGCCTTGTCGTAGGTCTTGCGCTCCTGACCGGAGCCGGCGGCGCGTTCGCCCAGAGCGGCACGCCGAATCCGCCGGACCAGGCCAAACAGCAGCCTGGGCAGGCCGACGCCAATGCAAATGCCGTACGGGAGGCCAACCAGCGCAAGGTCGAGGAATTCGTCGAGGCCCAGCAGGCCATCAACGGACCGGCCGGCAATCCGGAATGCGTCTGGCTCGGCCGCCGCGTGGTCCGCCTGATGTGGAACGACGACCTCGACACCGCCTTCCGCCACCTCGACCTTTATGACCGGTTCGGCTGTCCCGGCGGCCACGTCCAGGCCGCCTTCCGCTGCCTGACCCGGTTCGGCGCCCAGATCGACGACAAGGTGCGCGGCAGCCTCGATGGCCGCATCCACGCCTGCTGGATCAATCCGGGCGCCCAGCCGCAGGCCGCGGCAG
>NZ_LGHK01000222.1 GCF_001908235.1 Bradyrhizobium sp. NAS96.2 | reverse complement strand
TGATCTCAGTCCAGGGCATCGTGCTCTCCCTCGAATCTTTGCAAATCCGATGGAATCACACCCCACTCAGGTCACTCACCCCTTTTTCAGTCAGGCTCTCAGGATGACGGGGTCAATTATCTAGCTCGCCAACTTACTTCTCGCGGAACGAGCGCATGAACTGGTCGCTCAGCGGCTTCATCAGATACGACAGCATGGTGCGGTCGCCGGTCTGGACGAAGGCTTCTACCGGCATGCCGGGGATGATCTTCACCTCGCTGCCGAGGCGCGCCACCTCTTCCGGCGGCATCGAGACGCGGATGGTGTAGTAGCTCTGCCCGGTGCGCTGGTCGGTGTTGACGTCGGCGGAGACGCGGGTGACGACGCCGTTCAGCTCCGGCGTGGTGCGCTGGTTGAAGGCGGAGAGCCGCAGCACGGTCTTCTGTCCGACCTGGAGCTTGTCGATGTCCTGCGGATTGACCTTGGCCTCGACCGACAAGTCATCGGCCCTGGGCACGATCATCATGATGGCATCGCCCGCGGTGACGACACCGCCGACGGTGTGGACGGTCGATTGCAGCACCACGCCGTCCTGCGGAGCGCGGATGTCGATGCGGCGGAGCTGATCTTCGGCGGTCACCTTGCGCTCGACAAACTCGCCGATCTTGTCGTTGGCCTCGCGCAGGTCCTTCGAGACCTCCGAGAGCATATCCTTGTCGACCTGGATGATCTGCAGCTCGGTCTCGGTGATCTTGCCCTTGGCCTGGGCGCGCGATGCAATGTACTGCGCGCGCTCGCCGGAGAGCCGCGCCGCGTCCCGCTCCAATGTCGTCAGGCGGGTGAGCTGCACCAGATGCTGCTCATAGAGCTGGCGGACGCCGACCAGCTCCTGCTGCACCAGCGCGATCTCCTTGTCCTTGGAGGTTTCCTGCGCCTGCAGGCCGGCGATTTCCTCGTTGAGCTGGGTGACGCGTTCGCGCAGCTGCGCCTTCTGGCCGGCGCGGCCGTTGACCCGGACCTCGAACAGCTTGGTTTCGCTCGCCATGATATCGCGTACGTCGGGATCCCTGGCCTGCTCGGTGATCTGCGGCGGAAACACGATCTTGTCGACGCCCTGCTGCTCGGCCTGGAGCCGGGCCGCGCGCGCATAGAGGCCGTTCAGCGTCTTGACCACGATCGCAAGGCTCGCCTTCACGACGGTCTCGTCGAGCCGCACGACGACATCGCCCGCCTTCACCGTGTCGCCGTCGCGCGCCAGGATTTCGCCGACGACGCCGCCGGTCGGATGCTGCACCTTCTTGACGTTGGTATCGACCACCACGGAGCCCGGCGCGATCAGCGCACCCGAGATCGGCACCGTCGCCGCCCAGCCGCCGACGCCGCCGCCCAGCACCAGCACCACGGCGAGGCCGACCACGAGGTGCTTCCTGATCGAAGCATGTGCGTTGCGCGGTTGATCGGTCAGGCGGCCGCTCATGACTTGGCCGCCCCCGCATCGGCGACGATCTTGATCGGCGTGGGCACCGGCGGGGCGGCGCGCTGCAGCACCTGCGCCAGCACGGTTTCCTTCGGCCCGAAGGTCTGCATGCGGCCGTCCTTCAGCACCAGCAGCTGGTCGACGCCCTCGATGCCGATCGGCCGGTGCGCGACCACGATGACGACGGCGCCGCGCTCGCGGGCGCCACGCACCGCGCGGGTCAGCGCCTCGTCGCCTTCGCTGTCGAGGTTGGAGTTCGGCTCGTCCAGCACGATCAGGAACGGACTGCCGTAGAGCGCGCGCGCCAGCGCCACGCGCTGCGCCTGGCCGGCAGAAAGCGCAGTGCCCTGCTCGCCGACCTGGGTGTCGTAGCCCTCGCGCATCTTGATGATCATCTCATGCACGCCGGCCTCCTTGGCCGCCGCGATGATACCCTCGGACTTGGCCTCGGGATCGAACCGGCAGATATTCTGCGCGACCGTGCCGGCGAACAGTTCGACATCCTGCGGCAGGTAGCCGACATGGCGGCCGAGTTCGTCCGACGACCACTGATCGAGCGCGGCGCCGTCGAGCCGCACCTTGCCGCGCGCCGGCACCCAGACGCCGACCAGCGCCCGGATCAGCGACGACTTGCCGGACCCGCTCGGGCCGATCACGCCGACGCCGCTGCCGGCTTCGACAGCGAAGCTGACGTCCTGCACGATGGGGCGCTGGTCGCCTGGCGCGACCATGGTCACCGCCTCGACCGTGAGCTTCTTCTCCGGCGCCTGCAGCAGCGTCTGCTCCGGCCGCGCCGGAATCTGCTGCAGCAGGCGATTGAGGCGCTGCCAGCTCTGCCGCGCGGCGACGAAGCTCTTCCAATGCGCGATCGCAAGATCGACCGGCGCCAACGCCCGCGCGCTCAGGATCGAGCCGGCGATGATAATGCCGCCGGTGGCCTCCTGGTGGATCACGAGATAGGCGCCGACCGCGAGCACGGCCGACTGCAGCATCATGCGCAGCACCTTGGCGACCGCACCGAGCCCGCCGGTGACGTCGCTGGCACGCTGATTGCCGGACAGATACTCCTCGTTGGCCTCGTTCCAGCGCTTGTTCATGCGCCCGGCCATGCCCATCGCCACCAGCACTTCGGCATTGCGGCGGCTGGAGGCGGCGAGATCGTTGCGCCGCGCTGCGAGCGACATCGCTTCCCTGGCCGGCGTGCGCGACATGTATTCGGTGATCAAGGTCAGCGTCACCAGGATGATGGCACCGACCAGCGCCGTGACGCCGAGCAACCAGTGGAACGCGAAGCAGATCAGCATATAGAACGGCAGCCAGGGCAGGTCGAAGAACGCGCCGGGGCCCATGCTGCCGAGGAAGGAGCGCACATTGTCGAGGTCGCGCAGCGGCTGCAGGCCCTCGCTGCGATTGCCCGCCAGCAGCGGCAGCCGCACGATGGTATCGAACACCCGCGCATTGAGCGCCTCGTCGAGCGAGGTGCCGACGCGGCCGAGGATTCGTCCGCGCAGCAGATCGAGCACGCCCTGGGCGATGTAGAGCACGGCCGCGATGACGACGAGACCGACTAGGGTCGGAACGCTGCGGCTCGGCAGCACGCGGTCATAGACCTGCAGCATGAACATCGAACCTGTCAGATACAGCAGGTTGATCATGCAACTGATGAGACCGACGCCGATAAAGGCACTGCGGCATGCGCGCAGCGCCTCAGCCAGTTCGGAACGCCGGACAGCGGGCGCGACTGCCATGAAAAACGATCTCTGCAAAACAAAAGAGCTACGTGATCACCACGTTGTATAGACGTTTGCGACCACCGTCCATTTCAAGTCGCGCGGAGCAGAGCACGGTTCGCCAGCTATTTTTGTGATCCCACAGACAGTTGACGGAATAATTAGGGTTAACCGGCCGCGGAACCTTGGCCTGAGCCGGCGGCGCTTCCCGGAAAGGGCACGAGAATGACCGACATCGAGACCCGGCCGATCTCGCCATCGACATCGAGCAACACCCCGCTGCCGACACCAAGCCCGGCCTCCGGGCGCCAGCGGGCGTCGGCGCGAACGCCGATCCACGCGCTCCGCGGCGGCCTGAACAGCTGCACCGCGAGGTTCGGATTGGGATCGGCCACCACGTTCTGCACCGGGCGCGCGATGCCGTGGGTCCAGTCGGCCGGACCGAGCACCCGCGCCAGCGGCCCGGCATCCGCAATCACGTCATGATGCATGCGAAACCAGGCCACGTCGCCGCCGGCCCGGGCCTCCATCGCGTCCATGAACCAGCTGCGGCCATGGACAGCGTGCAGGCTGCGCAACGGAAAGCGCATGGGATCGACCGGGTCGGCTGCGCTGCAGTGAAAGCCGGGAATCTCGACCGCACGTTCGCGCGACAAGGTCACCCGCACGGTCGCACAGGGCTGCGCCTCACCTGCCGGCCAGAGCGTGTTGTCGACGACGCTGACCCGGCCGCCTTCGGTCACGACCGTCACTTGCGTACGCAACTCCGCCATTGGTGTCGGCCGCAGGAACCAGGCCGACGCCGAGATCGCGGTGCCCCAATTGCGCGCATTGGCCATGGCCTCGACCTCGGCGGTCAGGAGGCTCGCGACCGCGCCGCCCTGAAGGCCAGCGAAAGGCCCGGCCGCCAGCGCGGCGGGCCTCCAGTGATGCGGGGTTGCTGTAGGTTCGAAGATGGCCAAGGCCAGTAGTCCTAAAGGTGAGCGGGATTGAGCGTTCGGCCAATCTGATCCAAGAATAGCGGCCATGACAAAAGGCCATTCATCACTCGAGGTGAACAGGATTCACCCATTGGATGCCCCCGATCCGCGGGTCATCCCGCCGCTTGCGGCGCTGCTCGCCTTCGAGCGCGCCGCCACACAGCTCAGCTTCCGCCGCGCCGCCCGCGACCTGTCGCTGAGCCCGTCGGCGATCAGCCACCAGATCCGCGGGCTGGAACAACAGTTCGGCACCAGGCTGTTCGTCCGCGGCGCGCGTTCGGTGCGGCTGACCGCGGACGGCGAACGCTACCTTGCAAAAGTGTCGGTGGCGCTGGCGACGCTGGACGAGGCGAGCCGCGACATGCTTCGGCGACGCGGCGAGACCGGCGGGGAACTGTGGATCAGCTCACTGCCGTTCTTCACCAGCGCGGTGCTGCTGCCGGCGCTGCCGGAATTCAAGCGTCGCCATCCACAACTGACGCTGCGGATCGAGGCCACCCATCAATATGCCGACTTCAACAGCTCCCGCGTCGACGTCGCGGTCCGCTACGGACGGGAACATGCCTCCGGGCTGAGGGTCGAGCCGCTGGTCCAGGTCAGGGGAATTGCCGGTCTGCACGCCGGCGCTGGTCAAGGCAGGGCTTCGGACGCCCGCAGACCTGTCGCGCGAGGTGCTGATCCACGTCACGACGCAACCGCGGGCGTGGCCGGCCTGGCTGAAGGAGGCCGAGCTGCCGCATCTCGCCCCGCGCGGGCATCTGTGGCTCGACAGCGTGCCGGCGATGTTGGAGGCGGCCGAGCACGGGCTCGGCGTCGCGCTCGCCATGGCGCCGCTGATCAGGGCGCGGCCTGGCTTCGGCAAGAAGCTGGTGGCGCCGTTTGCATTCGAGCCCACGCACAGCGAGACGATCTATCTGGTCTCCCGCACCGAGCAGGCCCGCGACCGCCGCATTGCGGCGGTGCGGCGCTGGATCGCTGATGCGGTGGCGCGCGCGAGCTAGACCGTGGCGGGCACGGGCTCTGCCAGGACGCAGCGTGCCTGGTGGCCGGGCGCGACTTGCACGTTGGGCGGCAGGCTTTCACTGCAGCGCGGTTCGGCGAACTTGCAGCGTGGTGCGAAGGAGCAGCTGGCCGGCGCGTGGTCGAGCGACGGCGGCGTGCCCGGAATGGTCTCGAGCCGCTGGCCGCGCATCGCGCCGTGAATGGTCGAAGCCAGCAAGCCCTTCGCATAAGGATGCACCGGCGTGCGGACGATATCGCGCAAGGCGCCCTGCTCCACGATCTGCCCGGCATACATCACCGCGACGCGGTCGCAGATCTCGATGGCGACGCCGATGTCATGGGTGACGAAGATGACAGACATGCCGAACTCGCGCTGCAATTCACGCAGCAGCAGCAGGATCTGGATCTGCACCGTGGCATCGAGCGCCGTGGTCGGCTCGTCCGCGAGCAGTATCTTCGGCTTGCAGGCCAGCGCCAGCGCGATCATAGCACGCTGGCGCATGCCGCCCGACATCTCGTGCGGATAGGATTCCAAGCGCCGCTTCGCCGAGGGGATCCGCACCACTTCGAGCATCTCGAGCGCGCGGGCCGTGGCCTCGCGCTCGCTCTTGCCCTCGTGACGCATCACCGTCTCGGCGATCTGGCGGCCGATGGTGTAGACCGGATCGAGCGCCAGCGCCGGCTCCTGGAAGATCATCGAGACGGCCTGGCCGCGGAATGCGGACAGCGCCTCATCATCCATCGCCAGCACCTCCCGGCCCAGCACTTTCACGCTGCCGGAGATCTGGGTGCGTTTCCGCGGCAGCAGCCGCATCAGCGCGCGCAAGGTCACGCTCTTGCCCGAGCCGGACTCGCCGAGCAGCCCCAACACCTCGCCCTCGCCGAGCTGCAGGCTGAGATCGTTCACGGCATGGACCGTGCGATCGCCGGTGAAGCGGATGTTGAGGTTGTCGATCTCGACGAGGTTGGTCATGCGAGCTTGGGAACCCTGGCGTGGAAATCGGTCGCGCGCTGGAAGCCGGCGCCGATCCGAAGCAAGGTGGCTTCCTCGAAGGAGCGGCCGATCAGCTGCATGCCGACCGGCAGACCCGCCTTGGTAAAGCCCGAGGGAATCGAGAGCGACGGCAGGCCGAGATAGTTGACCGGCCGGGTGAACCGCGTCAGCCGCTGGATCACCGCTTCCGCGCCCGGACCGTTGCCGACATCGCTCTCGGCGATGGTCGGCGCCGGCACCGGGGCCGACGGCGCGATCACGGCATCGACACCGCTAACCGCCGCGTTGTGCGCGGCGAGCGCGGGGCCGCGCCAGCGCATCGCCTCGAGATAGGTGACCGCCGGAATCGTCAGGCCATTCTGCAACCGCATCAGGACCTGCGCGCCGTAATCCTGCGGCCGCTCGATCATCCAGCGCTTGTGGAGCGCCGCGGCCTCGACCGCGAGCACCAGTTGCGACGCGGCGCTGAGCTGGCGCTGATCTGATAGCTCGACCTTGACGATCTCGGCGCCTTCCTTCTTCAGCGTCGCCACCGTCTCATCGAGGATGCGCGCCACCTCAGGATCGAGGTCGTCGACATAGAACGCGGTCGGGACGCCGATCTTGAGACCCTTCAGCGACTGCCTGGTCGCAGCCATGTAGTCCGGCACCGGCTGTGTCGACGCGGTGAGATCCTCGGGATCGGCGCCGGCCATCAGGCCGAGCAGCAACGCGCAGTCCTCCGCGGTCTGCGCCAGCGGACCGACGGTATCGAGCGACTGCGACAGCGGCATCGCGCCGGCGCGGCTGACGCGGCCAACGGTCGTCTTCAGGCCGGTGACGCCGCAGAAATGCGCCGGCATGCGCACCGAACCGCCGGTGTCGGAGCCGAGCGCGGCGAAGGTGAGTCGCGCGGCGACTGCCGAGCCCGAGCCCGACGACGAGCCGCCAGTGATGTGCTCGGTGTTCCAGGGATTGCGCACCGGGCCGTAATGCACGTTGTGGCCGGTCGGCCCGTAGGCGAACTCGACCATCTGCAGCGAGCCGAGCCGGACCTGTCCGGCATCCTTCAGCCGCTGCAACGCCGTGGCTGTTGTCTTCGGCACGAAATCGCGGCGGATCAGCGAGCCGCAGGTCACGACCTTGCCGGCCTCGTAATACATGTCCTTGTGCGCCAGCGGCACGCCGTGCAGCGCGCCGCGGCTGCTGCCCTTGGCGAGCGCGGCATCAGCCTCGGTTGCGGCCGCAAGCGCCTGTTCGGATTCGACCGCCATATAGGCATTGAGCCGCGGCTGCCACTCGGCGATCCGGTGCAGCACGGCGCGCGTCACCTCATGCGAGGAGACCTTCTTGTCGGCAATCGCCTTGGCGACCGCGGTCAGCGTCATCAGGGCCGGATCAGAGCTCATTTCGACACCTTTGCGATCTGCGCCAGCAGGAAGCTCGCGGGTTCGAGGTCGAAGGGCAGCGTGCCGGAGATCGGCGCGAAGCCGTCGAATGCGGGTCCGATCGAATTGGCGATGCGGGTGGCGGTGTCGTCGTCAGCGGGCACGTCGGCCACGTGCGCGATCACCTTGACGTCCTTGGGAGTGGGTCTGGTCATACCGCGTTTTCTCCTTTTGCTTTTGCCAGCGCGCGGCTGTGCCCCGAGCCAGGAATGGCCATGAAGCACGCCGCTTGATGGCCCATTGTATCGAGATCGCTGAGTTTTGGCGTGTCGTTTGCGCAGAGCGGCTCCGCAAACGGACAACGGGTGTGAAACCGGCAGCCCGACGGCGGATCGATCGGATTGGGCGGGTCGCCGGAGATCGGTGGCACCTCGGTGCGCCTGTCGGGATCGGATGACGGCATCGCCGCCAGCAGCGCGCGGGTATAGGGATGCGCCGGCGCGTCCCAGACCGCATCGACCGGACCGAGCTCGACGACTTCGCCGAGATACATCACTAGCACGCGGTCGGAGATGTAGCGCACGACGTTGAGATCGTGGCTGATGAAGAGATAGGTCAGGCCGAATTCGCGTTTCAAATCGGCGAGCAGATTGAGCACCTGCGCCTCGACCGATTTGTCGAGCGCGGACACCGCCTCATCGAGGATCACGAGCCGCGGCGACAGCGCGAGCGCGCGGGCGATATTGACGCGCTGGCGCTGGCCGCCGGACACTTCATGCGGATAGCGGTTGCCGAAAATCTCCGGCCGCAGGCCGACCTTGCCGAGCAGCTCGCGCGCCAGCGTCCGTGCCGTGTCATCGGCCATGCCGTGGACTTTCGGTCCGAAGGCAATGGACTCCTCGATGGTGAGGCGCGGATTGAGCGAGGCGTAGCTGTCCTGGAACACCATCTGCACGCCGCGCCGCAGATCGCGCAGCGAGAGCGACGGACCGACCTGCCTTCCATCATAGATGATGTCGCCGGCATCGCGCGTCATCAAATGCATCAACAGTCGCGCCGTGGTCGACTTGCCGCAGCCGGATTCGCCGACGATGCCGACGGTCTCGCCCTTCATCACCGCAAAGCTGACGTCGTCGACTGCGCGCACGGTCTTACGCGGGCTGAACAGCCCGCCGCGCACCGGGAAGTGCTTGGTCAGCCCCTTGACCTGCAATAGCGGCTGCGCGGCACCGCCGATGTCGGCGACCGGCTCCAGCATGTCGATTGGAGTTGTTGTATCGATCATGTCGAGCACGCGGAGATTACCTCTCCCCACCGGGGAGAGGTCGGCGCGTAGCGCCGGGTGAGGGCCTTAGGTCTCACGAGAGGGCGTAACCCCTCACCCAGATCGCATCTAACGATGCGATCTGACCTCTCCCACAAGGGGAGAGGTGAACCGTCGTTGCGGGGAGAGGTTGCGAGTATGGTCATCGCACTAGTTCCTGATGTCCATGGCGCTGCGCATGCCGTCACTGAGCAGGTTGAAGCAGATCGAAACCGCGAAGATCATCGCACCCGGCAGCGCCGCGACCCATGGGTTGACATAGATCGCGGTGCGCAGCGTGTTCAGCATCAGGCCCCATTCCGGCTCCGGCGGCTTGGTGCCGAGCCCGAGGAAGGAGAGACCGGCGGCGAGGATCATCGACACCGAGATCAGGCCGGTGGCGTAGACGAAGATCGGGCCGAGCACGTTGCCGAGCATGTGCACCCGCATGATGGTGAAGGGACCGGCGCCGGAGGCGCGCGCCGCCTCGACGAAATCCATGTTGCGCACGCCCGTGGTGACGCTTTCGGCGACCCGGGTGATCTGCGGCACGAACACGATGGTCAGCGACACGATCGAATTGGTGATGCCGGCGCCGAGCGCGCCCGAGATCGCGATCGCCAGCAGCACCGACGGAAAGGCGTAGAACACATCGACGGTGCGCATGATCGCGGTGTTGAGCTTGCCGCCGACATAGCCGGCGACGAGGCCGAGCGAGGTGCCGATCACGAAGGCGAAGATCACCGGCAGGATGCCGATCACCAGCGACAGCCGTCCGCCATAAATCAGGCGCGCCAGCATGTCGCGACCGAGTTCGTCGGTGCCAAGCGGATAGCCCGGCGTGCCGATATGGCGGAGACGACGGATCATCGAGCCCTGATAGGGATCCGCGAGATGCAGCCACGGTGCCAGCAGCGCCGAGGCAAAGATCAGCACCAGGATGATGGCGCAGGCCATGCTGACCTTGTCGCGCCGGATGCGGCGCGCAACCGTCGCCCAGTAGCCGCGCGCCTTGCTCGCCGGTGAGGCCTGCAATGCAGTATCCGACATCGCACTCATGGTTAGCTCCGCTTGATGCGCGGATCGATCGCGGCCTGCGCGATGTCGACCAGGAGATTGAGCAACACGAAGAACAGCGCCAGCACCAGGATCGTGCCCTGCAGCAGCGGCAGATCGCGCTGGAAGATCGCCGAGTTGAGCAACAGGCCCGAACCCGGCCAGGAGAACACCGTCTCGATCAGGATCGAGCCGCCGAGCATGTAACCAAGCTGCAGTCCCATCACCGCAAGCGCGGTCGGCGCCGCGTTCTTGATGACGTGACGGAACACCTCGGTCTCGCGCAGGCCCTTGGCGCGCAGCGCTTCGACGAAGTCCTGACTCAGGATGTCGCCGGTCAGCGCACGCACCGTGCGGGTGACGATGCCCATCGGGATCACCGAGGTGGTGATCGCCGGCAGCACCAGATAGCGCAGGTGCTCCCAGTCCCACGCCCAGGCGCCGGAGCCGCCCGGCCCGGCGCCGACCGCAGGCAGCCAGTTGAGCTGGACCGAGAAGATGATAACCAGCACCATGCCGAGCCAGTAATGCGGCAGCGAGACGCCGGCGATGGCAATTGACGTCGCGACCTTGTCGACCCAGGTGTCGCGGAAATAGCCGGCGATCAGCCCGAACAGCAGGCCGAGCGTGAAGCCGATCATCGCAGCCGCGATCGCTAGCATCGCGGTGTTTCCGACCGCGCGCATCACCTCCGACAGGACGGGCCGCCCAGTCGCGATCGAATTGCCGAGATCGCCATGGATCGCGCGCCATAGCCACAGACCGAATTGCACGGGCAATGGACGGTCGAAGCCATAGGCTGTGCGCAGTTGCGCGGCGAGCTCCTGCGAGGCGTCGGCCGGCAGCACCGCGACCAGGGGATCGCCGGGCGTGATGTGCACCAGGAGGAAGCACACCAGCGCGACGCTGAGCACGATCGGAATGACGTAGACGATCCGTCTGGACGTATAGGCGAGCACGAGACTACCTGACGCTTTTGAGCGTAACGAGATGCGAGGGCTCCCCTCCCCCTTGTGGGGAGGGGTTGGGGAAGGGGGTGGCCGCGAGGTCGGTGGGTGTGGCTACCCCCCTCCCTACCCCTCCCCCACAAGGGGGGAGGGAACGAGATAGCGTGCCGAGCTGCTGCTCACGGCGCGACCGTGACCGGCGAGAAGTCGACGAACCAGCTCTTCGGCTGCACGAAGCCCTTGATCTTCGGGCTCATCGCGCGCGGTGCGACGTCGTGGGCGACATACAGGAATGCCGCGTCGTCGACCGAGGCCGCATGCAGCTCGGCGAGCGCCGCGTCGCGCGCCGCCGGTTCGAAGGTCTGGCGGGCCTTCTTCACGAGCTCGTCGAACTTCGGATTGTTGTTGAAGCCCCAGTTGTTGGAGACAGGCGGCGCCATGCCCGACTGCAGGAAGCGCACCAGCGCGAAGAACGGATCCATCGCCGCATAGGTGACGTTGATCGCGTTCGAGCCGTTGGCCGACGGATCCTTGGTGCCGCGCCGCCAGTTGGTGAACAGCGTGTTCCACTCGATGACGTCGAGCTGCACGTCGAAGTAGCACTCGGCCAACGCCTGCTGCAGATACTCGTTCATCGGCAGCGGCAGCATCTGGCCCGAGCCGGACGCCGAGGTCTGGATCTTGACCACGAGCTTCTTGTTCGGACCGAAACCTGCCTCCTGCATCAACTTCTGCGCGGCCGGCTTGTCGTACTTGATCTGGAACGTCGGGTTGCCGCGCCAGGGATGTCCGGGCTCAAACGTGCCGGTCGCCGGCACCATCAGTCCCGCGAGCAGGCCGTCGCGCAGTCCTTCGCGATCGATGCAGAGATTGGCGGCCTTGCGGACGCGGATGTCATTCCACGGCGAGCCCTCGACGCGGGAGAACTGCCACGGCCAGACGTGCGGCTCCTCGTTGGAATAGAGATTGAAGCCACGCTGCTTGATCTCGGGCAACGCATCCGGCGCCGGTGCCTCGATCCAGTTGACCTGCCCCGACAGCAGCGCCGCGGTGCGCGCATTGGCTTCCGGCATCGGCAGCAGCACCATCTTGTCGGTCTTCGGCACCCGCGCCTTGTCCCAGTACTTCTCGTTCTTCACCAGCTCGAGCCGCTCGCGCGGGGTGAAGCTCGACATCTTCCAGGGGCCGGTGCCCGACGCGTCCTTGGCGAACGCGGCCCATGCGGCCTGCGACTTCGCCTTGGCGTCGGCACCTTCCTCCTTGTCGTAGAATTGCTGCCACTTGGCCGGGCTCGCCATGAACAGATTGGTGAGATTGATCGGCAGAAAGCTGTCGGGCTCCTTGGTGGTCAGCTCCACCGTCATGTCGTCGATCTTGCGCGCCGAGACCAGGGTCGGCATGCGCGAGGCGGTCACGCCGACCTGGCTGGCGTCATATTGCGGCGCGTCCTGCTTCAGCACCTTGTCGACATTCCAGACCACCGCGTCGGCGTTGAACGGCGAGCCGTCGTGAAACACGACGCCAGGACGCAGCTTGAACACCCACTTGGTCTTGTCGTTGTCGTCGACCTTCCACTCGGTGGCCAGGCCCGGAATCATCGCACTCGCCTTGTCCGACGAGGACAGGTCCCACATCGTCAGCGCGTCATACATCGTCAAGCCGGTGAAGCGATTGCCCTCAAAACCCTGGTCGGGCTGGCCGAGCGTGCGCGGAATGTCGGCAGCGGTCATGCCAATGCGCAGCACGGTCTCGGCGCCGGCGATCGCCGGCACACAAGTGGCCATCGCAAGCGCCAGCATGATCGCCGTCGCATTGGTCTTCCTGTTACGCATCTGAGCAACCCCTTCGAAGTCTGGTGACGTTTTTGGTGATTATTTCTTGGGCAAGGGTATGCAATGCCTGTGCCAAGGGGAATAGTTGTTCAGCAAAATACCGTTGGGCGCGTCATTTCTTCCCACTTCGCACCGCAGCGGCGCGAAGCTGCCTATTCTGGCATCATGCTTGCTTGATTTGGCTCCGACTTCCCACCAACGGAGCCTTCATATGCGCGCGCGCAATTCGATCCTGATGGCGGCAATGGCGTTCGCCCTGACCGCGGGCTGGCCGGCGATATCAGCGCAGGCAGAGTCCATTGTGCGCTACGGCATTTCGATGGCCGACATTCCGCTGACGACCGGCCAGCCCGATCGCGGCGCCGGCGCCTATCAGTTCACGGCCTACACGATCTACGATCCGCTGGTCGCCTGGGAGATGGACGTTGCCGACCGGCCGGGTAAACTGGTGCCCGGGCTTGCGACCGAATGGAAGGTCGACGACAGCGACAAGACCAAGTGGCGCTTCACGCTGCGCAAAGGCGTGAAATTCCACGACGGCAGCGACTTCAATGCCGACGCCGTGATCTGGAATCTCGACAAGGTGCTGAACGACAAGGCGCCGCAATTCGACAAGCGGCAGAGCGCGCAGGTGAAGACCCGCCTGCCCTCGGTCGCGAGCTACGCCAAGATCGACGACTTCACCGTCGAGATCACCACCAAGACGGTCGATTCCTTCTTCCCCTACCAGATGCTCTGGTTTCTGGTCTCGAGCCCCGCGCAATATGAGAAGCTCGGCAAGGACTGGGACAAGTTCGCGAGCCAGCCCTCCGGCACCGGTCCGTTCAAGCTGACCAAGCTGGTGCCGCGCGAACTCGCCGAACTGACCAAGAACCCCGACTATTGGGACAAGAAGCGGCTCGCAAAGGCCGACAAGCTGATCCTGATCCCGATGCCGGAAGCCCTGACCCGCACCAACGCATTGCTCGCCGGGCAGGTCGATTTGATCGAAACGCCGGCGCCCGACGCCGTGCCGCAGCTCAAGGCCGCCGGCATGAGGATCGTCGACAACGTGACGCCGCATGTCTGGAATTATCACTTAAGCGTGCTGCCGGGCTCGCCATGGACCGACATCCGCCTGCGCAAGGCGCTCAACCTTGCGATCGACCGCGACGCGGTGGTCGGCCTGATGAATGGTTTGGCGAAGCCGGCCAAGGGCCAGGTCGACCCGTCGAGCCCGTGGTTCGGCAAGCCGACCTTCGAGCTGAAATACGACCTCGCGGCCGCGAAAAAGCTGGTGGAGGAAGCCGGCTATTCCAAGGACAAGCCGCTCAAGACGACCTTCATCATCGCCCAGGGCGGCACCGGGCAGATGCTGTCGCTACCGATGAACGAATTCCTGCAGCAGAGCTTCAAGGAGATCGGCATCGATATCGATTTCAAGGTCGTCGAGCTCGAGACGCTGTATTCGCACTGGCGCAAGGGCGCGGCCGACGAGATGAACGCCGGCATCACCGCCAACAACATCGCCTATGTCACGTCGGACCCGCTCTACGCCATCGTGCGGTTCTTCCATTCCGGCCAGGTGGCGCCGACGGGCGTCAACTGGGGCGGCTACAAGAATCCGAAGGTCGACGCGCTGATCGACGAGGCCAAGCAGACCTTCGACAGCGCCAAACAGGATGCGCTGCTGGCGCAGGCCCACGCACTGATCGTCGACGATGCCGCGCTGGTCTGGGTGGTGCACGACACCAATCCGCATGCGCTGTCGCCCAAGGTGAAGACCTTCGTGCAGGCGCAGCACTGGTTCCAGGATCTGACGCAGATCGGATTGGAGTAGATCTCCCCATCGTCGTCCCGGCGAAGGCCGGGACCCATAACCACCGATGTGCGTTGTTAAAAAGCCGTCTGGCCGCCTGCCCATTGCGCCGGCCACGGCGTATGGGTCCCGGCTCCCGTGCGCAATCGCGCACTAGGCCGGGACGACGACGAATGTGCGGCGCCTATTTCGTCGTCAAAGCGAAGGCGCCGTCCCAATCGTCCGGCGGCGGCTCCTTCTGGAAGGCACGGATGCGCGCCTCATAGAGGCGGTAGAGATATTGCAGCGTCTGGGCCTCGTCGGTCTTGCGGCCGCGCTCGATCGCAGCGAGTGCGCCATCCCAGTCGCGGCTGCGGTAACAGGCTAGCATCTCGATGGTCAGGTTGCGCAACCGCTGGAAGCGGCCGGACCCGGCGACGTCTTCGCGGCCGGCAATCGCATAGATCACCTCGGGCTCCTTCTTGCCCTTGACCATGATGAAGTCGAGCTCGAGGATCGCGAACTTCTCCTTCACGGCAAGCGCGGTCTTCGATCCCACGATGATCGGGAAGCCGTACTCCTTGGACTGCCCTTCCAGCCGCGAGGCCAGATTGACGCTGTCGCCGAACACCGAATAGTCGAAGCGCACGTCGGAGCCCATATTGCCGACCACGCAGGTGCCGGTGTTGAGACCGACACCGATGTTGAGCGGCACATAGACATGGCCGCCGTCCTTGGCCTCCTGCTCGCGCGCACGGTTGAGGTCGTCGACGCGCTCCAGCATGTCGAGCGCAGCGTCGCAGGCGTTGAGCTGATGCTGCTTGTCGTCGAGCGGCGCATTCCAGAACGCCATGATGGCGTCGCCCATATATTTGTCGATCGTGCCCTTGTGGGCGAGGATCGCGTTGGAAAGCGGGGTGAGGAAGCGGTTCATCAGCGCCGTGAGGCCCTGCGGATCGCGCTTGTAGGTTTCCGAGATCGTGGTGAAGCCGCGCATGTCCGAGAACATGATGGTCATCTCGCGCTCCTCGCCGCCGAGCACGAGCCGCTCCGGCGACTGCGCCAACTGCTCGACCAGCGCCGGCGACATGTACTGCACGAATTGCGACCTGATCTGCCGGCGCTGCTGCTGTTCGCGCACGAAAGCCGAGAAGATCAGCGTGAGATAGATCGCCGTGGTCGACATCAGCGGATAGGTGAAATCGATCAGGAGCCGGTGCTGGGAATAGAAATACCAGGACGTGCCGGTCAGCACCGAGGCGAACATGCCGCCGACGATGACCAACGTGATCGGCCCGAATTTCGGCGCGAAGGCGATGACCAGGAGCCCCATGATCATCGCAGCGAGGAATTCGATGGCGATGCCGTAGCTCGGCTGCGAAACGACGTCGCCGGTGAGCGCGCTCTCCAGCACCTGGGCATGAACCTCGACCCCGGGCATGGCCGGCGTCACCGGCGTGGTCTTGATGTCGTTCAACCCGACCGAGGAGGTGCCGATCAGGACCAGCTTGCCGGCAATCCTGTCCGGCGGGACTCGCCCATCCAGCACATCGACGGCCGAGACATAGATCGAGGGGTCGCGGCGGGCGTAATGGATCCAGAGCTGGGCGTATTGATCGGTCGGGATCGCAAACCCTTTGATGCCGAGGCTCTGGATGCCGCCCTTGTCGGCCTTGATCAGGATGGTGCCGGAGCCGCTCGCCACGCGCAGCATTTCGAACGTCAGCGACGGCATGGTGACGCCCTGCGCGACCATCATCATCGGCACCCGCCTGACGATGCCGTCGCGTTCCGGCCTGATCGTGAACAGGCCCCGCCCGGCGGCGGCCTCCTCGAGCACCGGCACGTTGCGCAACAATCCCGGAAACTGGAACATGAACTGCTGCGGCTCCTCGCCGAGCATCGCAAGCCCGGTGACCGGCAGCTTTTCGTTGAGGTCGGCCCGCACATTGGGACCGCCGGATTCGCCCAGCACCACGCGCGAGTTCTTGATGGCGTCGGCGAAAATGCTGTCGTTGCTCGGCAGCTGTCGCAGCCTGGCGCGCATCTCCTCGTCGAGGCTGCTGAACGTATCGGCCGCGATATCGGGATTAAGACGGTCCGGCTCGGAGAACACCGCGTCGAACGCGATCACCACGGCGCCGAGCCGGGTGAGATTGATGACGATGTCGGCGAGCCGTGTCCGCGGCCACGGCCACTGCCCGAGCCGGGGATCGGCGAGGCTCTTCTCGTCGATATCGACGATGGTGACGGGGCGCGCGGTCTTCTGGCGGGGTTCGAGCACCTGGAAGGTGTCGAACGTCCTGACGCGGATCTCCTGCACCGGAGCCGGATCCATGGCCCGCAGCGCGGCAAAGCCGACCAACAGCGCCACGCAGGCCAGCCGCGCATAGCCGAAGCGCCGTCCGAACCACCTTCGTATCGCCTTCAGCCGTTTCATGCCGTCTGGATATCACGCGCGGAGGGTTGTTCCAATCGAGCAGGCATGCGCGGTGCACAATGAGCCGGCCGGGCGCGCCGCCGACGGCGGCTCGGCCGGGTAGCCGTCACGTGACGTGAAGCAGGAAGTCGTTGTGGCCGAGCGCCGCGGGGCTGACGTTGCGCAGCGTGATGGTATCCGCGCTGTCGATCGTGATCAGCGTATCGGCCGCGTTGGTCGGCGACTGCGCGGCATGCTGGCTGATCCACGTATCGACACTGCTGGTCGACACCACCGCGGTGAGGTCGATATGGTCGACGCCGGGCTTGAAGTTCAGGATCGTGTCGTGGTTGAAGTTCGGTGCGAACACGAACTGGTCCTGATAACCCGCCGTCCCGAACAACACGTCCTTGCCGACAGTGCTGGTCAGGGTCACCGGCGCGGTCGGATTTTGCTGGACGTTGAAGATCAGGTTGACCGTGTCGCTCGCGCCGTTGCCGTCGGTCACCGAGAGCGTGACGGTGTCAGTCTGCGCGGTGCCGGGGTGATAGGTGAGAGCCGACGATGCCAGCGCAGCGTTGATATCGGCCAGGTGACCCGTTTGCGCCGGCGGCGTCACGCTGCTGCCCGAACCGACCGTCGTCGCCGCCATCAAGAAATTCTCGGTGGCCGTCGCGTCGACATCCGTGACGGTGAGGCCGGAGATCGTGTCGGTCCCGTTTGGATTTTCGGTGATGCTGATGTTGTCGGTATGGATCACGGGCGCATCGTTGGCGCCGATGACGTCGACCGTGAGTGTCGCCGTTCCGACGGCGCCATGCGCATCGATCGTCTCGACGGTGAACGTGTCCGCGTAAGTCCCCTTGGCCAGCGCATTGATCGCGGCGGCGTCGGGAACATAGCTGTAGGTGCCGTCCGGGTTGACAGTGAGCAGGCCGTAGAGACCCGATATCTGCGTGACCGCGGCGTGGTCGGAATTGAGGGCGGCATAGGTCAGCGTTGCCGTCTCACCGTCGTCGACGTCATGGCCGTGCAGCGTGCCGGTGAGCGGGCTGAACGTGTCATAGGCGGCGGTGTCGGTGAGCGTGCCGGCATTGACGTCGGCGAGCGTCGGCGCGTCGTTGGCGCCGTTGATCGTGATCGTCACGGGCGTGTTGACGACGCCGCCATGATGATCGTCGACCTGGATCGTGTAGGTCAGCGTCAACGTCTCGCCGGCGGCGAGGTAGTCGAAATTCTTGTCCGCGGCCGAGAACGTCCAGGCCTGCGATCCGGTCAGCCCGCCGGTCGAATCCGTCAGCGTCCCCAGCGAAAGCCAGTTCAGGATGGTGGACTGGTCCTCGGGCAGGCCCGTGGTCGCTCCGGCTTCGGCGACGCCGGTGATGGTCATCGTGTGGGTGTCGCTGAGGTCCACATCGGTGAAGGTCACAGTGCCCGATGCGCTGTCCGGCTTGGATGAGCCCGTGGTGTCGGGCTGCTCGGCGATGGTGGCCGTCTGCGCCTCCGACGTGACCGTCGGCACGTCATTGCTGCCGGTGATCGTGATCGTCACCGGCTGGCTGACCACACCGCCATGATGGTCGTCGACCTGGATCGTGTAGGTCAGCGTCAGCGTCTCGCCGGCGGCGAGGTAGTCGAAATTCTGGTCCGCGGCCGAGAAGGTCCAGGCCTGCGATCCCGTCACGTGGCCGGTCGAATCCGTCAGCGTCCCCAGCGACAGCCAGTTCAGGATCGTGGACTCATTCTCAGGCAGGCCCGTGGTCGTCCCGGACTCGGTCACACCTGTGATGGACACGGTGTGGGTGTCGCTGAGATCGACGTCGGCAAAGCCCACCACGCCCTGGGCCACGTCCGGCTCGGATGAACCCGTCGTGTCGGGTTGCTCGGCGATGGTGGTGGTCTGGGGCGCGGCGGTGAAGGTCGGGACGTCGTTGGTGCCCGTGATGGTGATCGTGACGGGCTGGGTGACGACGCCGCCATGATGGTCGTCGACCTGGATCGTATAGGTCAGCGTCAGCTTCTCGCCCGAGGCGAGATAATCGAAACTCTTGTCCGCAGCCGAGAACGTCCAGACATTGGATCCGGTCACGCCGCCGGTCGAATCCGTCAGCGTCCCCAGCGAGAGCCAGCTCAGGATCGTCGCCTGATCGGGGAGCCCGGACGTGACTCCTGTTTCAGTGACGCCGGCCACGGTGACGCTGTGGGTGTCGCTGAGATCGACGTCGGTGAAGGTCACCGTGCCGGACGCGGTATCTGATATCACCGAGCCGGTCGTGTCCGGGACTTCGGTGATGGCGGCGGCCTGGGTCGGCGACGTGATCACCGGCATGTCATCCGTGCCGACGATCGTGATCGTGACCGGGACCGTGACGACGCCGCCATGCTGGTCGTTGATCTGGATCGTGTAGGTCAGCGTCAGCGTCTCGCCGGCGGCGAGATAATCGAAACTCTTGTCAGTTGCCGAGAACGTCCAGGCGCGCGATCCCGTCACGCCATCGGTCGAATCGGTCAGCGCGCCGAGCGACAGCCAGCTCAGCACGGTGGCGTGGTTGGTCAGTCCGGCGGTGAAGCCCTCCGCGGTGACGCTGGTGATGCTGACCGTGTGCGTGTCGGTCAGATCTGCATCGGTGAACATGACCGTGCCGTGCGCCGTATCCGGAGCGGCGGAGTTCGTCGTCCAAGGCAGTTCGGTGATCGATCCGACCTGCGCCGCGGATGTCACGACCGGCGTGTCGTTGGTGCCGGTGATCGTGATGGTGATGGTCTTGAACGCAGTCTCATTGCTCGGCGCATAGTTGTTGTCGACGCGCACCAGATAGGTCAGCGTCAGGGTCTCGCCGGCGGCAAGGAAGTCGAAGTCGCCGTCGGCAAGGCTGTAGGTCCAGGTTGCCGAACCGACGTTGGTGTTCAGCGGACTGGGATCGAGCTGCAACGGAATCTCGACGGCCTGGATGGCCGCCAGTTGCGCCGCCGTCAGCGACGATGTGACGTCGTTGCCGCCGGCGTCGCGGTAGCTGGACGCACTGAAATTGACCACGGCAGTCGGCTTGTCGCCAAGGTTGACGTCCGTCCATGTGATCTGGCCGGTCACCGTGTCGGGCAGCCCGCTATGGGTCTGCCCGGCGAGTTCGGTGAACGTCCCGTTCTGCGTCACGACATGCGGCGCACCGGGAGCGTGGTCGGGCTTCGCAGAAGGGGCCTGTGGCCCGGCATTGCCGGTCAGGGCCAGCAGGAAGCTTGTCGGCAGGATCACGTCGCCGGTCGCGAATTTGAGGCCGATCGTGACCGGGACGACGCTGTCCGTGAAGTTCGTCGTGAGCTTGGTGTTGGGATTGTTGTTGTCGGTGAACTTCAGCGCGAAGACGTCGGAGATCAGCTTCTGCGCATCGGTCGACAGTTGCGCCGACGAGACGAAGCTGACGCTGCCTTGGCCGTTGACGATGGTCTGGGTGCCGGCCTGATCGACGGTTGCGATCGGATTGAGCGTCGTCTTGTCGAACAGGATGTAGGAGCCGGTGGTGCCGTCGGGCTCGACCAGCACCTGGAATTTGGCCGGGGGCACGCCGCCCGAGCCCTGCACGTCGAAATCGATCTCGACCAGCACGGCGGTGCCGCGGATGCCCATGGTCGCGACCGGCGTATCGACCTTCATGTCGCCATGCTTGGCGGTGGCGCCGGCGACGAACGAGATGGTGCCCGAGACGAGGCTCATCAGCGACGAATTGCTCGACCCGTTCGGGTCGTAGATCATCTCGTTCAGCACCATCTTGGCGTTCGGTCCGAGACCGAACACGGTGCCGTCGATGAAAGTGATGCCGAGCGTGGAGTCGCCGCCGGACTGCACCACGTCACCCTTGTTGACGTTGTCGCCCTGGTTCAGGACGATCGCGACGCCGTTGCGGACGGCGGTGGCGCTGCCCGTCAGCTTGGTGACATGGCCGATGACCTTGGCCGGCTCCGCCGCGCCGCCCGCCTGGGCATATTGGGTGTAGCCGGTGAGCGCGTTGACGAGAGCGCCGGTGAGATGCGCGCCTTCAGGCGATGCAAGCGTCGCGCGCTTCTCACCCTTGAAATAGTCGTGCAGGACGAGCTCCCGATCGTCCTTCGAGATGACGAGATCGAGCCCGGTCCGCTTGAAGTCGCCGGTGAACAGCAATTGCCCGTCGTCGACCGTGATCGCGCCAGGCGGAGCATTCGAGGTAACGCTTTCGGCGTATACCGATCCGCGGGCATAAGCGTCCGCGCTCGGCAAATGGCCGTCGAATTTCTCGACAAAGTTCACTGCGGATCACCGCACGCGGGTTAGTATTGGTAAAATATCCGAATGATTACGCCTGCATATCATCGGATAAAGCTTGGCGAAACCATCCTTTGCTTTCGCAAGGTGCTCTGGTCGCGCGGTTTGAGCGGATGTGACTTGGCTCACTCTCACATGAGTCGTGTATTCCGAACTTGCCTGACGGTACCATGAGATGGGATTTGAGCCAAGATGGGTAGTGAGCCACGTATTCGTGGTATTGACTGGCATTTCTGTACTTGCCTTTATTTCCCCGCAGCCCCGAGAGGGCATTTGACCCGATTTTTCCGGCTAATGCTGTGACTTGGCTTACAAATCGCAGCTATCCCGTGCGCGGACCGGCCGGGTTAACCAGTAGGCAAGGATGAGGCGCTTCGCGGTGGAAAAAGGTTCGCCGGTTCGTTTCACAAACCGGTAAAGTTTTCGGGACCCGGACCACGCGCCCTTTAGCGTCCGGCCCGGTTTCCCCACATCTTAAGTCGATTCGAAGGGATCGCTGGTCATGCTCGCGGCATGAAACGATCCGGTCGCGTGTGCGGTGTAGTGTCCACCCGCCGATGAGCGGACAGGGGGTGTCACATGGGATTCTCGCTTCGCTCGTTTGCGCTGCGCTCCGTCATGTTGGGCTTCGGCCTGGTTCTGGCCGCGCCAATTGCCGAGCTTAATGCCGCCTCGCTGCTGTCGCCCGGCCCGGCGACCCTGCTCAGACAGTCAACTGAGCCGTTCGGCCTCGCGACCAGCCTGCTCGCGGGCGGCGGCCTGCACGACAAATGGCTCGGCGTGCAGCGCCAGCTTGCCGATGAGCTGGTGCAGCTCGCAGCCTGCGAGCGCGACCGCGCGGGGTGTGCATCGCCCGAGGCGCTGCGATTCCTGGCGATCGTCGATGCCGGTCGCGCGCGCAACGGCCGCGCCCGGCTCGGCGAGATCAACCGCGCCATCAATCTGGCGATCCGCCCGGGCAGCGATCTCGCGACCTACGGCGAGCCCGACGTCTGGGCCACGCCACTCGCCACCTTCGCGCGCGGCAGCGGCGATTGCGAGGATTATGCGATTGCCAAGTTCGTGGCGCTCGCTAAGGCCGGCGTCGCGCCGGAGGATTTGCGTATCGTGGTCATGCACGACCTATTGGGCGGCGAAGACCATGCCGTGGTCGCGGCGCGGCTCGACGGCCACTGGCTGACACTCGACAACCGCCGCATGGCGATGATCGAGGACGCCGACATCAGGAGTTTCCGGCCGACCTTCGTGATCGACCAGAACGGCGTCAGCCGTTATGTCGATGCGCCGCCCGTCACCGAGGCGGCGTGGCGGCCGGCGGCGCGGTGAATTGAACCGAACGTTTCAAACACATTCCGTCATTGCGAGCGAAGCGAAGCAATCCATCCTTCCGCGGAGGGATGGATTGCTTCGTCGCTTTGCTCCTCGCAATGAGGGTTGGCGTCGACGGCTCAGAACATCAGATTGTCCTTCACCAGAACCCAGCGGCCGCCCTTGACCTGTTGCACCTGGGTGATGGTGTTGGCGAGATGATCCGTCTTGGAGAACTTGGTCGGCGGCGAGCTGAAGATATCGAGGAACTTGTCGCCTGACTCCAGCGCATCGAGCATCTTCTGGCCGGTGAGATCCTTGCCCGCCTTCTGGGCGTAGAAGGCAAACGTCATCACCGCATTGTAGCCGATGATCGCCTGGGTGTTGGCGTCAGAGTTGAACATCTTCTTGTAGTTGACCAGCCAGTCCTTCACCTTGCCCTTGGCCGTGTCCTCGTAGGGAATCTCGAAGCCTGACGCTGCGTAGAGGCCCTCGACGGCTTCCTTGCCGAGCGCCGGCACTTCAAGCACGTTGGTCGGCGTGGCGCCGAGGAAGGTCACATCCCAGCCGAGCTTCCTCGCCTCGTTCATCGCGCCGATGGTCTCGCGGATCACGGTGCCGAGCACGACGAGGTCGCAGCCGTCGGACTTCATCTTGGCGACCTGCGCCGAGAAATCGGAGGCACCGCGCTTGTAGCTCGTGATCGAGGCGGGCTGCACCTTCATCGCAGCGAGCTGCTGATTGAAGCCATCGAGCACGTTCTTACCGTACTCGTCGTCCTGGTGCATGATGCAGGGCTTCTTGAAGTTCTTCCAGTCCATCATGTATTTGAGCGCGGCGCGCGTGCTCTCGACATAGGGCAACAGGTTGTTGAACTTGAGCCGCTCCTGCGGCTTGGCGGGATCGAACTTGAAGGTGAATTCGGCCGCGGTTAGCGGGAACAGCTGCAGTACGCCGGCGTCGAACAGGATGTCCTGCGCAGCGAGCACGGTCGGCGAGCCCATCGGACCGATCATCGCGAAGACCTTGTCGCGCTCGACCATCTTCTGCGAGGCCAGCACGGCCTTCTTCGGGTCGTAGCCATTGTCCTCCAGGATCATCTTGATCTTGCGGCCGTTGATGCCGCCGCTGGCGTTGATCTCCTCAACCGCCATCTTCATGCCGTTCGACACCGGAACGCCCCAGACCTTGATCGGGCCGGACAAATCCTGATGCGTTC
>NZ_LGHK01000221.1 GCF_001908235.1 Bradyrhizobium sp. NAS96.2 | reverse complement strand
AATAGAGAAGAAATAATTTTCTCTTTGCCGGGCTTGATCGAGAGATAAATAGAAAATAATTTCAGTCAACCCCCAAATTGGGGAAGCGAGTGTCTGATGCGATATCTGCCAGTGTTTCTGGATCTGCAAAGCGGCAAGGTGCTGCTCGTTGGAGCGGGCGAGCTGGTGCGCGCCAAGTTGCGGCTGCTCGCAGCCGCCGGCGCCGCGGTTCGCTGGTATGCGACCGACGGTGATCATGAGCTCGCCGGTATCGCGGCGGAGGACGCCGCGCGCATCGAGCGTGCCGAGGGCGATCCGCTCACTGCCGATCTCTCCGATGTCATCGCCGTGCTCTGTGCCGGCGCAGGCGAGGTCGGTGTCGCGATGTCGGTGCGCGCCAAGGCGATTGGCCTGCCGGTCAACGTGATGGACGACCTCGTGCACTCCACCTTCATCATGCCTGCGATCGTCGATCGCGGCGATGTCGTGGTCGCGGTCGGCACCGGTGGCACGTCGCCGGTGGTGGCGCGCCGTATCCGCGAGAAGATCGAGGCGGTGCTGCCGGCCCGGATCGGCGATCTCGCCGGCTTCATCGGCCATTTCCGCAAGGCGATGCATGCCCGCATCGACGAGTTTCCGCTGCGCCGCCGCTTCTGGGAGCGCATCATCGACGGCCCGATCGGCGCGCTGGTGATGGCCGGCCGCAAGGATGAAGCCGAAAAGGCGCTGAACGCGATCACCGATCCCGCCGCATTCGCCGGCGCCAATACCGAAGGCAAGGCCGTCGGTCATGTGACGCTGGTCGGCGCCGGTCCCGGCGATCCGGATCTGCTCACGGTGAAGGCGCTGCGTGCGCTGCAGGATGCCGATGTCGTGTTCTATGACGAACTGGTGTCACCTGAAATTCTCGACCGCATCCGGCGCGATGCCACGCGGATTCCGGTCGGCCGCCGCGTCGGCAAGCCCGGCATCGGCCAGGACGCCACCAACCGCCTGATGATCGAGGCGGCGCAGTCGGGCCAGCGTGCGGTGCGGTTGAAGGGCGGCGATCCCTTTATCTTCGGCCGTGGCGGCGAGGAAATCGAAGCGCTGCGCGATGCCGGCGTCGCGTACTCCATTATTCCGGGCGTCTCCGCCGGTCTCGGCGCGGCCGCGCAATTCGAAGTGCCGCTGACCTTCCGGCACGAGGCGTTGCGCATCACCTTCCTCACCGCGCACAAGGCGCGCGATGCCGAGGTCGTCGACTGGTCGGTGCTGACCGACACCAAGATGACCGTTGTGGTCTACATGGGCATGACCGCCGCACCCGCGATCCGTGAAGGTCTGCTCGCCGCGGGCCGTTCTCCCGAGACGCCGGTCGGCGTGTTCGCGCGCGTGACGCGGCCCGATGCCAAGGCTGCGGTCGGCACGCTGGCGCGGCTGCCCGAGCTGGTCAAACAGGTCGACGGCGGTCCCGCTGTTCTCATCATCGGCGACGTGGTCGCGCATTCCGCGCCGTGGAGCCGATCCAACGTCACCCAACTGTTCTCCAACCAGATGTTCTCCGAACTGCTGAAAGCTGCCGAATGACCTCTCCGCTTGAACAGAAGAAAATCAGGATCACGGGCCCCTCGATGGTCACCGCCAACCGGACCTGGGACGGCGCCGTGGTGTACCGAACGGCCAAGCAAGGCTGGTCCACCGAACTCTCCGACTCCGCGATCGTGACCACGTCCGACGAGGCCCGCGCGCTGCTGGCCGAAGCCACCGCCGACGACGTCGGCGCGGTCGGCCCCTATATCGCGCCGGTCGAGCTCAAGGACGGCGGCAAGGTGAAGCCGGGCAATCTCCGCGAACATATCCGCGCCAAGGGCGTCACCATCGATCTCCAGGTTCCCGCGTAAGGCGCGCCGCGTTAGGGCTCATCGAACATGTATGCTTATGACGAACTCGACCGCACGCTGATCAACGAGCGTGTTTCGGAATTCCGCGACCAGGTGAAGCGCCGCCTCTCCGGCGAGCTCACCGAGGACGAATTCAAGATCCTGCGCCTGCAGAACGGCGTGTATTTGCAGCTGCACGCTTACATGTTCCGGGTCGCGATCCCCTACGGCACGCTGTCGTCGAAGCAGCTGCGCCGGCTCGCTCATGTCGCGCGCCGCTACGACCGCGGCTATGGCCACTTCACCACCCGGCAGAACATCCAGTTCAACTGGATCAAGCTCGCCGAGCTGCCGGATGCGCTGTCCGATCTTGCCGAGGTCGGCATCCATGCGATGCAGACGTCAGGCAACAACATGCGCAACGTCACCTCGGACCAGTGGGCCGGGGTCGCGCCCGGCGAGATCGAGGATCCGCGGATCTGGTCGGAGCTGATCCGCCAGCACACCACGCTGCATCCGGAATTCTCGTTCCTGCCGCGCAAGTTCAAGATCGCGATCACCGCGGCCGAGCACGACCGCGCCGCGATCAAGATCCACGACATCGGCCTGCGCCTGCACAAGAACGGCGACGGCGAGACCGGCTTCGAGGTGCTGGTCGGCGGCGGCCTCGGCCGCACCCCGTTCATCGCCAAGACCATCAAGCCGTTCGTCCCCGGCCGCGATATCCTCAGCTACATCGAGGCGATCCTGCGCGTCTACAACCAGTACGGCCGCCGCGACAACATCTACAAGGCGCGCATCAAGATCCTGGTGCACGAGCTCGGCATCGAGAAGTTTGCCAAGGAAGTCGAGGAGGAGTGGAAAGCGATGGGCGATGTCGGGCTGACGCTCGATCACGCCGCCATCGAGGAGGTCCGCTCGCGCTTCTCCTATCCGGCCTACGAAAAGCTGCCGCATATGCCGGACGAGCTGAAGCAGGCCGCGCACGATCCGCTGTTCGAGCGCTGGCGCAAGAACTCGGTGTCGGCGCACAAGGTGCAGGGCTATTCGATCGTGACGCTGTCGCTGAAGCCGGTCGGCGGCCCGCCCGGCGATGCCACCGCCGAGCAGATGGACGCGGTCGCCGACCTCGCCGACAAATATTCGTTCGGCGAGATCCGCGTCGGCCATGAGCAGAACCTGGCGCTGCCGCACGTCGCCAAGCGCGATCTGCCGCTTCTGTTCAAGGCGCTCGACCGCCTTGGCCTCGCGACGCCGAACGTCAACCTGGTCACCGACATCATCGCCTGCCCGGGGCTGGACTACTGCTCGCTGGCCAATGCGCGCTCGATCCCGATCGCGCAGGAGCTGACGCGGCGCTTCGCCAACCACGACACCGCCGACCTGATCGGCCGGCTGCACATCAACATCTCCGGCTGCATCAATGCCTGCGGCCATCACCATGTCGGCCACATCGGCATTCTTGGCGTCGAGAAGAACGGTGAGGAGTTCTACCAGATCACGATCGGCGGCCGCGCCGACGAGAACGCGCAGTTGGGCACTTTGATCGGCCCGGCCGTTCCCTATGCGGAAGTCGCCGATGTGATCGAAGACATTGTCGAAGCCTATCTCGCGCTGCGCGACCGTCCCGAGGAATTGTTCGTCGATACGGTGAAGCGTCTGGGCGTCGAGCCGATCAGGGAGCGCGTCTATGCCACTCGTTAAACAGGGAAGAATCACGACCGATCTGTTCGTGCATGTCGCCGACGGCGCCGAGCTGCCGGGTGACGGCGCAGTGCTGGTCACGGCGGAGCGTTTTCTCGCGGATCCCGAGGCACTGCTGCGCCGGCCCGGCAAGCTAGGGGTGCTCTGGCCGAACAACCGCAGTCTCGACGATCTCGTGCCGCATCTCGATCGCCTCGCCTCGGTCGCGCTGGTGTTTCCGACCTTCCGCGACGGCCGCGCCTACAGCCAGGCCCGCCTGCTGCGCGAGCGTTATGGCTATGACGGCGAGCTGCGCGCCACCGGGCAGATATTGCGCGACCAGTTCGTGTTCATGACGCGCGCCGGCTTCGACGCCTTCGAGGTGAAGAAGGATGCCGACGCTGACGCGTTCGCCCAGACCATGAAGCGCTATTCGGTGTTCTACCAGCCGACCGGCGACGGCCGCGTCACCGCGCTCAACCGCCGCATGCAGCTGCGTCATTCGGAGAGCGCCGGCCAGTGAGCACGCTCATACGAGAACTCCCGGCGGCGCCGGTCGCACTGCCCGCAGCCGATGAGCTCGATCGCGCGCTGCGCACCGCATCGCCCGCCGAGGTGATCGCGGCCGCGTTGCAGACGGTCGGCCGCGAGAAATTGGCGCTGGTGTCGTCGTTCGGCACCGAGTCCGCCGCGCTGCTCAAGGTGATGGCGGATGTCGATCCGGCGATCCCGGTGGTGTTCCTCGACACCGGCTGGTTGTTCGAGGAGACGCTGGCTTATCGCGACACGCTGATCAAGACGCTCGGCCTCACCGATGTGCGCTCGATCAAGCCGGACGAAGACGCGTTGTCGCGCCAGGATCCGGATCGCGAATTGTGGTTCACCGATCCCGATGCCTGCTGCCGCATCCGCAAGGTCGAGCCTTTGGCGCGTGCGCTGAAGCCGTTCGCCGGCTGGATCAACGGCCGCAAGCGGTTCCAGGGCGGCGCCCGCACTGAAATCCCCGTCGTCGAGGACGACGGCGCCAGGCTGAAATTCAATCCGTTCGCCCATGTCTCGCGCGAGGAGATCGAGGCAATCTACGCGCTCGGCAAGCTGCCGCCGCATCCTCTTGTCGCATCGGGATATCAGTCGGTCGGGTGTATGCCTTGCAGCAGCCGGGCTGCTGCCGGCGAGGATGCCCGCGACGGCCGCTGGCGTGGCCGCGCGAAGACCGAATGCGGCATCCACACGATGAAGATGTCGTAAGCATGATCCGGAAAAGTGCGAAGCGGTTTTCCGAAAAGATTATGCTCAGATAACGTCATCGCGACTTGGCGACGTGACAAAGCCTTCGCGGTGCGGCGGCTTCGTAGCACAAGCGCGCTGCGCCGCTGAAAACAAAGAAAACCGGTTTCGTTGACTTAAAGCCGCTTCACCGTGAGTTATGTCTTGCGTGCTCCCTGACATTCTCAGGTTGAATGGAGACAGAAATGATCCGTCGTGTGCTGCCGCTGATTGCGGGATTGTTGTGGGCGAGCTCGGCCTTCGCGGCCGACTATTCGCTGCTCAACGTGTCCTACGATCCGACGCGCGAGCTCTATGTCGACTTCAACAAGGCGTTCGCCGCGGCCTATCAGAAGGACACCGGCAAGAGCGTCGAGATCAAGCAGTCGCATGGCGGCTCGGGCTCGCAGGCGCGTTCGGTGATCGACGGATTGCAGGCCGATGTCGTTACGCTGGCGCTGGCCTATGACATCGATGCGATCGCCGGCAAGGGTCTCATCGCCGCGGACTGGCAGAAGCGCCTTGCGCTCAACGCCGCGCCCTACACCTCGACCATCGTGTTCCTGGTGCGCAAGGGCAATCCCAAGGGCATCAAGGATTGGGACGATTTGATCAAGCCCGGCGTTGCCGTGATCACGCCGAACCCGAAGACCTCGGGCGGCGCGCGCTGGAATTATCTCGCTGCCTGGGGCTATGCGCAGAAGAAATTCGGCTCGGCCGACAAGGCGAAGAAGTTCGTCGCCGATCTCTACCAGAACGTTCCGGTGCTCGACACCGGTGCGCGCGGCTCGACCGTGACGTTCGTCGAGCGCGGTGTCGGCGACGTGCTGCTGGCGTGGGAGAATGAAGCCTTCCTGGCGCTGCGCGAATTCGGCGCGGACAAGTTCGAGATCGTGGCGCCGCCGCAGTCGATCCTCGCCGAGCCGCCGGTCGCCGTGGTCGACACCGTCGCCGACAAGAAGGGCACCCGCGCCGTCGCCGAGGCTTATCTGAAGTACTGGTACACTAGGGAAGGCCAGGAGATCGCCGCGCGCAACTCCTACCGGCCGCGCGATCCCGAGATCGCCAAGGAGTACGAAAAATCCTTCGCCAAGGTTGAACTTTTCACCATCGATGACGTTTTCGGTGGTTGGACCAAGGCGCAGAAGGAGCACTTCGCCGAGGGCGGCATCTTCGATCAGATCTACAAGAACTGATCGGGCGCATGATCCGGAAAAGTGTGACGCGGTCTTCCCTGCGACAAACGCGAAGCGTTTGCGCGGGGATCATGCGCAAAGCGCTTCAGGTCGAGCAGGGGGATATGTGAGCACAGCGGTCGCACGACGCAGTACGCTGCCGGGGTTCGGTCTCACCATGGGACTGACCCTGACATGGCTCTCCGTCATCATCCTGATTCCGCTGGGCGCGCTGTTCCTCAAGACGTTCGAGCTCAGCCTCGATCAGTTCTGGGGCATCGTCACCAGCCGCCGCACGCTGAACGCCCTGAAGATCTCGTTCGGGCTGTCGTTTGCGGCCGCCTGCGTCAATCTGGTGATGGGCACCGTCATCGTCTGGGCGCTGGTGCGCTATCGGTTTCCGGGCCGGCGGCTGTTCGATGCCATCGTCGACATCCCCTTTGCCTTGCCGACCGCGGTCGCCGGCGTCGCGCTGACGCAGCTGTTCGCGCAGAAGGGCTGGCTCGGCGCACCGCTCGCCGAGCTCGGCATCAAGGTCGCCTTCACGCCGATCGGCATCTTCATCGCGATGATCTTCATCGGCATCCCCTTCGTGGTGCGCACGGTACAGCCGGTGCTGATCGATCTCGATCCCGAGATCGAGGAAGCCGCAGCGAGCCTTGGCGCCAATCGCTGGCACACCGTGTTCCGCGTCATCCTGCCGAGCCTGATTCCGGCGCTGCTCACCGGCTTTGCGCTCGCCTTCGCCCGCGCCATCGGTGAGTACGGCTCGGTGATCTTCATCGCCGGCAACCTGCCCAATGTCTCCGAGATCGCGCCGCTCCTGATCGTGATCCGGCTGTCCGAATTCCGCTACGCCGATGCCACCGCGATCGCGGTCGTGATGCTGGTGGCCTCGTTCCTGATCATCTTCCTGATCAACCGGCTGCAGCGCTGGGCGCAGGCCCGCATTCCCGTGCATTGAGGATCGACATGTCGATGCAGACGGGATTGGCGACCTCGACCACGCAGCTGCGGAGCTACGCGCCCGCGACCGATGTCAGCGTGGCAGCGCCTGCGCCGCGGCTCGAGATCGCGCGTGCCGAGCCGGTCACCGCGCGGCGTAACCCGCGGACCGAGCCGGGCCCGGTCCGCCTTGTCATCATCGCGCTGGCGATCACCTTCCTCAGCGTCTTCGTCGTGCTGCCGCTCGTCGTCGTGTTCGCCTCGGCGTTCTCGAAAGGCGTCGTCGCCTATTTCGCGGCGCTGGCGGAGCCCGAGGCACTCGCCGCGATCAAGCTGACGCTCTTGATTGCCGCGATCTCGGTCACGCTCAACCTCGTGTTCGGCGTGGTCGCGGCCTGGGCGATCTCGAAGTTCGAGTTCGCCGGCAAGACCTTCCTGATCACGCTGATCGACCTGCCGTTCTCGGTCTCGCCGGTGATCTCGGGCCTGGTCTTCGTGCTGCTGTTCGGCGCCCAGGGCTATTTCGGTTCGTGGCTGCAGGCGCACAACGTCCACATCCTGTTCGCGGTGCCCGGCATCGCGCTGGCGACGATCTTCGTCACCTTCCCGTTCGTGGCGCGCGCGCTGATCCCCCTGATGCAGGAGCAGGGCACCCAGGAAGAAGAGGCCGCGATCTCGCTCGGCGCCTCCGGCCTGCAGACCTTCTTCCGCGTTACGCTGCCCAACATCAAATGGGGTCTGCTCTACGGCGTCCTGCTCTGCAACGCGCGCGCGATGGGCGAATTCGGCGCGGTGTCTGTGGTGTCGGGCCATATCCGCGGCGAGACCAACACGATGCCGCTGCTGGTCGAGATTCTCTACAACGAATACCAGTTCGTCGCGTCGTTCGCGATCGCGTCGCTGCTCGCGATGCTGGCGTTGATCACGCTCGTGGCGAAAACCATTCTCGAGCGGCGGCTCGACGAGGCAGAGGTGGGCGATGGCGATTGAAGTCAAGAATATCGTAAAGAAATTCGGCAGCTTTGCCGCGCTCGACAATGTCGATCTCAAGGTCGCCGACGGCGAGCTGCTGGCGCTGCTTGGGCCCTCCGGCTCCGGCAAGACGACGCTGCTGCGGATCATCGCAGGCCTCGACTGGCCGGACTCGGGCGAGGTCGCGATCGACGGCGAGAACGCGCTCTCGCGCGGCGCCAGCGAACGCCAGGTCGGCTTCGTGTTCCAGCACTACGCGCTGTTCCGCCACATGACGGTGTTCGAGAACGTCGCGTTCGGTCTGCGCGTGCAGCCGCGCGCGATCCGCAAGGACGAGGCGACGATCCGCGCCCGCGTCAAGAACCTGCTCGATCTGGTGCAGCTCGATTGGCTCGCAAACCGTTATCCCAGCCAGCTCTCCGGCGGCCAGCGGCAGCGCATCGCGCTGGCGCGCGCGCTTGCGATCGAGCCGCGCATCCTGCTGCTCGACGAGCCGTTCGGCGCGCTCGATGCCAAGGTGCGCAAGGAGCTGCGGCAATGGCTGCGTTCGCTGCACAATGAGATCCACGTGACCTCGATCTTCGTCACCCACGACCAGGAGGAGGCGCTCGAGGTCGCCAATCGCGTCGTGGTGATGGACAAGGGCAGGATCGAGCAGATCGGTTCGCCCGGTGACGTCTATGACAATCCGGCGACCGCCTTCGTGCACGGCTTCATCGGTGAGTCCATCGTGCTGCCGGTCGATGTGGCCGGCGATGCGGTGCGGCTGGACGGCCGGCCGCTGAACATCCCGGCGCTGGGCGCGGCATCCGGCGCGGCCAAGCTGTTCGTCCGTCGCCACGACATGGCGGTCGGCCCGGCCGGAACCGGCGCCCTGGAAGGCGCCATCCGGCATGTCCGCTCGTTCGGTCCGATCCAGCGCGCCGAGGTGGCCCTGGCGGGGAGCGAAGGCAAGACCGTGATCGAGATCGACGCCCCCCCGCGACCGCGAGCTGCAGGCCGGCGAAATCGTCTCGCTGCAGCCCCGCCGCTACCGGATCTTCGCCGCGCAGGGGTAGCCCCGTAGCCCGGATGAAGCGAAGCGAAATCCGGGACTTCGCTCCGCGGATCGATCGTCCCCGGATTACGCTTCGCTTCATCCGGGCTACAGGCTCCAACCTCAGCCGCCGTCATTCCGGGTTCGATGCTACCGCATCGACCCGGAATGACGGCGTTTTGTGTGGCCAAAAGTTAGCCCCTGTTCACCATTCAGCCACGGTTGGTATGCAACAACGGCGGGCTAACCTTGGGGGTTTTCACCTGTGAAACGGACGACGGTTGCCCTGTTCGGGCTGCTGGTGCTTGCCGGCTGCGGCACGGACACCAAAATCCCGGAAGAACCGGCGATGTATCTCAACATGGCGCAGCCCGGTGCCGTCCTGGACAGCCAGGCGGCCGCGATCATGTTTTCGCAGTACCGCCAGAACAATGGCCTCGGCATCGTCGTGGTCGACCCGGACCTGACCAGGCTCGCCGAGCAGCAGTCGCAGGCGATGGCCGCCCGCAACAAGATGGACCATGACGTGAAGGCCCCGCTCGGCAAGCGGCTCGAGGCCGGCGGCTACCCGGCGACCGTGGCGGTCGAGAACATCTCGGCCGGCTATCACACGCTGGCGGAAGCGTTTTCGGGGTGGCGCGATTCACCGCCGCACAAGGCCAACATGCTCAAGAGCGGTGTCACAAAAATGGGCATCGCAGCCGTCTATGCTCCGAATACCAAATACAAGGTGTTCTGGACGCTCATTCTGGCGGCAACCTGATTTCGATAAATTCCGCGTGATCTCGAGCATGATCCGGAAAAGTGTGAAGCGGTTTTCCGGGAAGATCATGCTCGGACAAAGAGCCCTCTATCTCGCTGATTGACGTCGCGGTGAACAGCCGCCACGGTGCGGCTCAAGTCATTTCCGACCGAACGGTTACGCATGGATACTTCGGATTCCGCGCCGGCCTCGACGCCCGCGCAAGCGCAGCGGGTGCTGGTTCTTCAGGGCGGCGGCGCGCTCGGCTCCTACCAGGCCGGCGCCTTTCAGGCGCTCTGTCACGCAGGCTTCGAGCCGGAATGGATTGCCGGCATCTCGATCGGCGCCATCAATGCCGCGATCATTGCCGGTAACGAGCCGGACAAGCGCGTGCCGAAGCTGAAGGAGTTCTGGGAGATGGTGTCGGCGCCGGTGCCGTGGAATCCGGTCTCCAAGCATGAGCGCGCCCGCTCGCTGTTCAACGAGACCAGTGCCGCGATCATCGCGACCTTCGGGGTGCCCGGCTTCTTCACGCCGCGGATTCCGCCGGCGCCGCTGTGGCCGCCCGGCAGCTCGCAATCGCTGAGCTATTACGACACCGCGCCGCTGAAGAAGACGCTGGAGCGCCTCGTCGATTTCGACCGCATCAACGACCTGAAGACGCGGCTGTCGGTCGGCGCGGTCGGCGTCACCTCGGGCAATTTCCGCTATTTCGACAATTACGAATTCAAGAAGCTCGGCAAGAAGATCGGTCCCGAGCACATCATGGCTTCGGGCGCGCTGCCACCCGGCTTTCCTGCCGTGGTGATCGAGGGCGAGCATTACTGGGACGGAGGCATCGCCTCCAACACGCCGCTCGACTTCGTGCTCGACGAGGAGACCAGCCGCGATCTCCTGATCTTCCAGGTCGACCTGTTCAGCGCGCGCGGGCCGTTGCCGGAGACGCTGCTGGAGGCCGCCGAGCGCGAAAAGGACATCCGCTATTCCAGCCGGACGCGGATGAACACCGACAAGAACAGGCAGATCCACAACGCCCGCATGGCGGTGCGCGACCTGATCGGCAAGCTGCCCGATTATCTGAAGAACGATCCGTCGGTCGAACTGCTGCGCAAGGCCTCCAAGGAGAACACCGTCACGGTGGTTCACCTGATCTACAAGAGCAAGAACTACGAGAGCTCCTCGAAGGATTACGACTTCTCCCATGTGGCGATGGTCGAGCACTGGGGCGCGGGCGTCCGCGACGTGCATTTGTCGATGCGTCACAAAGAATGGCTAGAACGGCCACAGTCCGGGGAGACCATGGTGACATACGATCTCACGGGGGACGAACCCACTCCCCCGCAAGCAAAATAGGAGCGACCGATAATGGGTACGTTGACAGGCAAGACCGCCGTTGTGACCGGCTCGACCAGCGGCATCGGATTGGCGTATGCGCGCGCCTTCGCAGGCGCCGGCGCCAATATCGTTCTCAATGGAATGGGCGTTCCGGCTGACATCGAGAAGGAACGCTCCGGCATCGAGACCGACTTCAAGGTCAAAGCGGTGCATTCGCCGGCCGACATGACCAAGCCGGCCGAGATCGCCGACATGATCGCGCTCGGTGAGAAGACCTTCGGTTCGGTCGATATCCTGGTCAACAATGCCGGCATCCAGTTCGTGTCGCCGATCGAGGAATTCCCGCCGGAGAAGTGGGAAGCGATCATCGCGATCAACCTGTCGTCGGCGTTCTACGGCATCCGCGCCGCGGTGCCCGGCATGAAGAAGCGCGGTTGGGGCCGCATCATCAACACCGCATCGGCGCACTCGCTGGTCGCCTCGCCGTTCAAGTCGGCCTATGTCTCGGCCAAGCACGGCATCGCCGGCCTCACCAAGACCGCGGCGCTGGAACTCGCGCAGTTCAAGATCACCTGCAACTGCATCAGCCCGGGCTATGTCTGGACGCCGCTGGTCGAGCACCAGATTCCGGAGACCATGAAGGCGCGCAACATGACCAAGGAGCAGGTCATCAAGGACGTGCTGCTCGCAGCCCAGCCGACCAAGGAGTTCGTGACCTCGGAGCAGGTCGCAGCGCTCGCGCTGTTCCTGTGCGGCGACGATGCCGCGCAGATCACCGGCGCCAACCTCTCGATCGACGGCGGCTGGACCGCGGAGTAATTTTCCCGCGGGATTTGTCGGTTAAAGAACAAGCCGGCCCTGACTGGATCAGGGCCGGCTTTTGCTTTTCTATGGGATGATCGGCAGGCTTGCCGTCAGGCGTCCGATCCACTCTCTTTCGCAGGCTTTTGTTTCGCGGCTACCAGCCGCTCCATGCTCTCCAGGATATCGACCTCGTCCGCACTGGAGCCCGCGTCGGGGGTGACTTCGATGGATGTGATCGCGGCTTCAGATATCTGCAACTCAACTTCAGAGGCGACGTGCTGGTGGCCCCGCAATGCGTTTTCGATCGCGTTCGCCATCGATAGCAATTCGTCCTGCGCCGCCTTCGGCCAGGATTGCACGCGATTAAGCAATTCCTTCAGCTCAGTGGCGCTCATGGCGGCAATTATATACCGCGTCCGGCCGAAAGCTATGCCGCCGCCCGCCGCTTCCCGAATGCCAGCACGTGCAGCCCGAGCCGCGAGCGCACCACGTAAAACAGCAGGATCGTCTCGAAGATCAGCGACAGCGAGGTCGAGGCCGCCGCGCCCATGCCGCCGTAGCGCGGCACCAGCGTCATGCAGAGTCCGACATTCATGAAGAACGACACCGCATAGGCGGTCGCGCAAATGCTCTGGTGGCCGAGCATGTTCAACAGCCGCTCCACCGGTCCGATCGCCGAGCGCACCACGAGCCCGATCGCGGCGACGAACATGATGCTGTAGCCGTCGACGAATTTCGGGCCGAACAGCCAGAGCAGCGGCTTGCCGAACGCGAGCAGTGCGATGGTTGCCAGCAGCGAGGGCCAGAACGTCCAGCTGATCGCGTGCGCGACATAGGCCGACAGCCGGTCCTTGTCGCCGAGCGCATTGTACTCGGCGAAGCGGTGCGCCGTCGTTGCCGACATCGCGTAGTGCACGAACGACACCAGCGCCAGCGTCTTCACCACGGCGAAATAGATGCCGACCTCCTCGGAGGAGCGGAATTGCTGCAGCATCAGCACGTCGGTATAGCCGAGCAGCAGATAGAAGCTCTCGACCAGCATGATCGGCAGCGAGATCTTAAACCAGCCCTTGACGTCGTAGGTCTTCTCGCCCGGCCCGAGATGGGTGTCGACGCGGCGGTTCAGCACGATCATCTGGCCGATCGCCGCGATGTAGACGGCGGCTGCGCTCGCGATCATCGCAGCGGCGGCGCCGAGATTGAGGCCGAGCGTCAGCGCGCCGGCGGTGAGCGCGATGATCAGTCCCTGCCGCACGATGAACTGCGGCATCAGGCCGAGCTGCATCCAGTCATGCGCGCGCGAGATGCCGTCCTGGGTGTTCGCGACGACGAAGGGCGGCAAGGTCAGGCAGCCGATATAGAGCGGCACCACCGCGTTGGGATCGATCCAGGGCGAGGCGACATGGATCACGCCGGCGAGCAGCAGTGCCACCGCACTCGACGTGGCAAGTACCACCCAGCGGCCGCCGGAGAGGAAGCCGCGCAGCGCGGCGAGGTCGCCACGCGCGCGATATTCCGGGATGATCTTCTGCGACGACGGCGCGATGCCGAAATCCATCGTGCTGCCGAGAAGCAGCACCCAGGTCCAGACATAGACATAGATGCCGTAGTCCGAGCCGCTCATCCAGCGCGCGAGCAGGATCTGCGCGAGATAGGCGATCGCGGCGCTGATGACGCGGATGATGAAGATCATGCCCGCGAGGCGCTTGGTGACCGACGCCTCCTTGGTGCCGCCGAGCAGGTCCGCAACGAGCCCGCGCAGGCGTGCAACCGGGCCCGATGGCGCAGAGGTTGCGGCCGAGGATTCGGATCGTGTCTCCATCACAGCCAAGGCGGCAAATTCCCAAAGCGCCGCAAGGCGGCGATGGCCCCCGATCTATCAACGAAACGTTAAGATTGGGTTGGGTGACGGATGCTCAGGCGTCGTCCCGGCGCAGGCCGGGACCCATAACCACCGGGAACCGTTAGTACGCACAGCTTGTCCCACAGCGCGTGCCTCGAACCACGGCTGCGGAGTATGGGTCCCGGCCTGCGCCGGGACGACGCCGAGGCATCAGTTCAAACGCTGTCGCGTCAGTTCAAATTGATATTGAATTCGTAGCTCTTGTCGCCGCCGACCAGGGTCAGCTTCAGCGCGGCGCCGTCCGCCTTGGCGCCGGGCGGCAGGCCGTCGAGCTCGAACGAGAAGCGCTTCACGCCCGGCGGCGCGTGCTCGACGAGCTTAGGCACGGGCAGCGCCCAGTCCGGCGTCGGCCCCTCGACGAACAGGCTGAGGTCCTTACTCTCCGGCGCGGTGACATCGACCAGCACGTTGTTGCCGTCGCGCTTGACGTCGCGGATCGTGAACGGGGCGGGGTCGCCGATATTGGCGGGCTTCGGCACCGCGTTGAGCGCTTCCGACAGCGCGGCGTCCTCGGTCGAGGCGACGCTGGCGAACGCAAGCTCGGCCTTCGCCTCAACCGGCACGCACAGCTTCTCGCACACCGCGTAACTGATGTCGGCGCGCAGCACCAAGGGCTTGTCGGGATTCTTCGCGACGATGCGCAGCGGCAGCACCACCTGATGCTTGTAGCCGAGCGAGGTGCCGCCGGCGCCGTCGTCGAACCGGCGCGGCGCCGGCCACATCACCGTGACCGCATCGACATTGTCCGACTTGGAGAAATCGAACCGCGGCGGCACGCCGGAATCGCCCGGCGTCCTCCAGTAGGTTTTCCAGCCGTCCTGCAACTGGAAAGCGATGCCGCCGAGCAGCACCGCGCCGCTGCGCGATCCCGCCAGCAGCCGCACTGCGGAATGGGTGTCCTGCTGCCACGGCGAGGCGTCGTCGGCGCGAACCTCCGCGGCTACGGATGCGACGGAAATCAAGGCGGCAACGCCAAATGCGGCACGCATGGGAACTGTGACGATCATGAGACGTCTTTACCTGCAACTTTGGTTGCAAACCATTGAATTGCTTGTGATGCATCGCCGCACCGCGGCCGATGGTTGATTGACAGAACCGCCACCCAATATCAGGATGCCAAATCAGCAGGAAAGGCCTTTGCGGATGCGCCCTGAAGGCAAAACAGGCAAGACTCGCAAGACCGCCGCCGGCAGAAACCCGGCCGTCGGTCCCCACGCCACCGATGATGGCTATCTCGATGGCCAGATGCTGATCGCGATGCCTGTCATGAACGACCCGCGCTTCGAGCGCTCCGTGATCTACATGTGCGCGCATTCGTCGGAAGGCGCGATGGGCATCATCGTCAATCGCCCGGCCGGCAGCATCGATTTCCCGGGACTGCTGGTGCAGCTCGACATCATCGAGAAGTCGGACCAGATCCAGCTGCCCGAGAATGCCGAGATGATGAAGGTGATGAAGGGCGGCCCGGTCGACACCGGCCGCGGCTTCGTGCTGCATTCCAGCGATTTCTACATTCAGGATGCGACGCTGAACATCGACGACGGCATCTCGCTGACCGCGACCGTCGACATCCTCAAGGCGATCGCCAAGGGAGCCGGCCCCAAGCACGCGATCCTCGCGCTCGGCTATGCCGGCTGGGCGCCGGGCCAGCTCGAGAACGAGATCCAGCACAATGGCTGGCTGCACTGCGACGCCGATCCGGAGCTGATCTTTGGCCCCGATGTCGACGAGAAATACGCCCGCGCCCTGCGCAAGATCGGCATCGAGGCCGGCATGCTGTCGAACGACGCTGGGCACGCTTAACCTGCCGCCGCGATAGTACGGTCTTTCCACATCACAGGTGTCGTCCCTGCGAAAGCAGGGATCCATAACCACCGCATTGTGTGATGGAGTTCGTTGGGGCCACAGCGTCGAGTAACAACCGCGCCCTGTGGTTGGGTCCCGGGTCGCGCTTCGCTTGCCCTCGACGACAGCGGTGGGCTTGGGTTACTCCGCCGCTTCCTGCGCCACCGTCGGCTGGGTGCCGGCCACCGTGGCGCGGCGCATGTCGCGGGGTTGCGACTGGTCGTAGCGGCGGACGCGGTGCACGGTCTGGCGGTTGTCCCACATCACGAGGTCATGCAGCGTCCATTTGTGGACATAGACGAACTCCGGCTGCGTGGCGTGCTCGGTGAGGTCGCGCAGCAACAGCCGCGCCTCCGGCATGCTCATGCCCCTGATGGCGCCGGCATGCGATGACAGGTAGAGCGACTTGCGGCCGTGCACCGGATGGGTGCGCACCAGGCGCTGCAGCACCGGCTTGAACATCTGCTTCTCTTCCTCGGTGTAGTCGAGGAAGCCGAGCGAGCCGCGCGAATACATCAGCGAGTGCTCGCAAATCATGTCCTCGATCTCGGCCTTGGTCTCGTCGTCGAGCGCGTCATAGGCCGCGCGCATGTCGGCGAATTCGGTGTTGCCGCCCTTCGGGTTCACGACGCGCGCCGACAGCAGCGAGAATTTTGCCGGGATCGGCCGAAACGAGCTGTCGGAGTGCCACAGGCAGTTGCCGAGATTGAACAGATGGGTGCGGTGATCCTTCGGCAGCGGCTTGCCGTCCTTGCCGAGGTTTCCGACATCGTTGAGCCCGGAGGAGAGACGGTAGTCCTCCTTCTTCGTCACCGTGCCGCCGCGCGAGTGCTCGCGCTCGCCGAAGTTCAGCGCGAACGCCATCTGCTGTTCGTCCGTGATGTCCTGGCCGTGGAAGACGAGCACGGCGTACTTGTCCATGCCGGCCTCGATGTCGGTCGCTTCCTGCTTCGTCAGCGGCTTGCGCAGATCGACGCCGGAGACCTCGCCGACGAAATGCTTGTGAAGCTGCCGGATCAGGACCGTCATGGCGCAAATCTCCCCGTGCTTTGCGGGCGGTTTTCCCGCTTCATTTGACGGGAAGGCTACTCCCGACGCGCCGCCTGTCAACGCTTCGCGGCGAGACGCGGGTCAGGCATTCCGCGCCATCAACCCGCCGTCGACAGGGATCACGGCGCCGGTCAAGAACGATGCCGCGGGCAGGCAAAGGCTCAGCGTCATGTGCGCGACCTCCTCCGGATCGCCGTAGCGCGCCAGCGCCGTGCGGCGCTTGGCGTAGATCGTCTTGTGCTCCTCGGAGATGCGGTCGGTAATCCCTGTGCGGATCGGGCCCGGGCAGATGCAGTTCACGGTGATGCCTTCGCGTCCCAGTTCCACCGCGAGCGAGCGGGTCAGGCTGGTGACGCCGCCCTTGGCCGCGGAGTAGGGGCTGTGCAGGCCTGTTGCACCGAGCGCTTCGGTTGAGGCGATGTTGACGATGCGCGGCGAGCGCGACTTGCGCAGATATGGCAGCGCGGCACGGATGATGCGCGGATGCGCCGTCAGCATCACGGCGATGCCCTTGGCCCAGGCGTCCTCATAACCGGGATCGTCGATCGGCACGCGCACCGAGATGCCGGCATTGTTGACGATGATGTCGAGCCCGCCGAAATGCGCGGCGACGTCGTTGACGACCCTGGTGATGGCGTCGCGATCGCTGACGTCGAGCGTCCAGGCCTTTGCCGAGCCGCCGCTCGCCGAAATCTCTTTCGCCACCGTCTGCGTGCCGTCTTCGGTGAGGTCGGTGACCGCGACATTGGCGCCTTCATCGGCGAACACGCGCGCGGTAGCGCGGCCCATGCCGCTGGCGGCACCGGTGACGAGAACGGTGAGGCCCTTCACCGAACGGCTGAGCTGCTTGTATTCGGACACGACGGACCTCCCGTTGATTTTTTTGCGTTGTGCGAGCTGCAACGCTGGCACCGATCGAGAGAGACGTCAAACCGGTGATCCCTTATCGGCACGCGCGCAGCGCGTTAACGCAAGTTTTGCGTGGGCTTTTGCGTTGGCTTTTCGCAAAGGATCATGCTCAATCAAGAAAACAGCACGAGAGAGGAACGCGATGAACGAGCTCGATTTCGGCGGCAAGCAGGTACTGGTGGTCGGCGGCTCCAGCGGCATCGGCAACGGCATCGCGCAGGCCTTTCGCGCCAAGGGCGCGCGCGTTGCCGTCTACGGCACCCGCGCGCAGGCGAGCGACTATTCCGCGGAGGAAGGCTCGCATCTCGATGGCCTTGCCTATGCGCAGCTCGATGTCTCTGATCCGCAGGCGATCGAACGACTCACGCCGGCGTTCGATCGGCTCGACGTGCTGGTGCTGGCGCAGGGCGCGGTGATTTACCGCCGCGGGGAATTCGAGATGGAGGGCTTCCGCAAGGTGCTCGAAGTCAACCTGATGAGCCTGATGGCCTGCGCCACGAAATTCCACGCGATGCTGAGCGCCGCGAAGGGCTCGCTGATCATCGTGAGCTCGACCGCGGCGTATCATTCCACCATGGGCAATCCCGCCTACAACGCCTCGAAGACCGGCGCCGTCGGGCTGACGCGCACGCTTGGTGAAGCCTGGGCGGAGAACGGCATCCGCGTCAACGGCATCGCGCCGGGCCTGGTCGACACCAAGATGACCAAGGCGACGACCGCGAATCCAAAGCGTCTCGAAGGCGCGCTGGAGCGTATTCCGCTGAAGCGTCTCGGCACGCCCGCCGACATGGCCGGCGCCGCACTGTTCCTGGCCTCGCCGCTTGCCTCCTACATCGTCGGACAGACCATTGTGGTCGACGGCGGGCTCATTCTCTAGCTCCAGAAAGCTACAGGAACCTGCGCGAGGTTCCGCGGTTGGCTCCCTGACAGTTTCAGGGAGCAGTCGTGATGGACAAGGATCGGATTTTCGGAACGGCGAAGGAGTTCGCGGGCAAGGCCGAAGGCGCCGTCGGCGAGGCGACCGGTGATGCGCAGACGCAGGCCTCGGGCCGCGCGCGCGAAGCCGCCGGCACCGTGCAGGATCTCTACGGCCAGGCCAAGGATGCCGCGCGTGATGCCGCCGACACTGCGGTCAATTACGCCAAGGACGCCTATGAGCATCGCGGCGAGACCATCCGCGGCGGACAGAAGGCGGTGGCGAGATCGGTGCAGGACAATCCGCTCGGCGCGCTGCTGATCGCCGGCGGCATCGGCTTTGCGCTGGCGCTGTTGATGACGCGCCAGCCGCGCCGCCCGCCGCCGTCACGCTGGCGCTATTACGGCTAGTCCGCCGTCCTACTCGCCGCCGCCGACCGGGTGGCTCGCAATGACGTGGATGTAACTTCCAATGACGTGGATGTAGCTTCGCTTCCGCCGCCGCTTATTGCCAGGGATTCCCCGGCCCTGCGGCCCGCTGTCCGACATTGCGCGGCGGACGCGGTGGCGGGGCGACCAGCGGGCGCTGCTGCGGCGCGCCGAAGCCGAAGAAGTCACGCAGCCAGGGCTGCGTCTGCGGCTGCTGTTGTGGCTGGGCCTGCGCCGGGCGGAACACACGCTTCTGTGGCTTCGGCGCGGTGATGATCGAGCCGTCGGGCGCGATCGCCGTGGTCGAGGGCGGCGGATTCGCAGGTCCCCCCGCCGCCGGTGCAGCCGGCGTCACCGCGGCAACCGGCACGTCGCCCTTGGCCTGCTCGCGGCCGATCTCGCGGCGCGGCCAGGCGAAATCATCGGCGCG
>NZ_LGHK01000220.1 GCF_001908235.1 Bradyrhizobium sp. NAS96.2 | reverse complement strand
GATCTTCAGCGCGGTTGCGGTGATCAGCGGGCCGCGCGAGCCGATCATGCTGCCGAAGCAGATCACGAAGCCGGTCAGCAGCCAGTAGTTCGGATACCATTGCAACAGCGCAATGCTATTGAAAATATTGATGAATTTTCTGTACTTAAAACCTAACTGCCGTCGTATATGCCAAAAGTGCTTTCACCCTCGATGCTTCCCCGCCCAGTCAATTCGGACGATCGTCCGACGCGCTCACAGAACAGTTTCGCCAGTGCCGCGAAATGATCGTGGAAACTTAATGGATAAGTTGTGCTGGCAACGTCTGCCGCGTCGCGAAATGGTAAGATGAAATTCGGCGCATATGATTCGCCACCATCGACGACGTGGCGGCAACCGAAACCAGATCACGCAGAGAGTACATCGATTCGGCGCGCAAGTAACGTGATCGCATCAGCAGCCAAGGAGAAATCCGACAATGGCAGGTGCTCTCAATACCGATTTAATCCGCAATACAGTCTTCCGTCTTACCGACCCATACGATCAGAGCGACTTGATCAACTGCATTCCCGAGGATGCGAAGTTGCTCGACATTCTGAACATCTACGAATTTGAACGCTTCCCGACCCAGAAGGCTTTCTGTGTGGTCTGCAAAGCGCACCGCCACAAGCGTGGCTTTACCGCCGCGCTGACGACGGGTCATCGCGTGCTGGTCGGTAGCGAATGTGGTCAGAAGAAATTCGGTGCAAGTTGGGAGGAGGCCGAGAAGCGCTTGCGGTTGAGGAGCGATCATCAGTACGAACTCGTGATGTATGACCGCCTCGTGATGATCCGGAAGGAACTGGAAGCAAAGTTGCCGCAATGGCTTCGGGTGTTCGAGAAGATTGAGGGACGAAAGTCCGCGTTTACACGGATTTTTGGAGAGACTGCGTCTCGGCTAAACGAAGTTGCAATTCGCGGCGACGGGCGACTTACCGTTCACCGTAAAGTTCGCACTTCTGCGTTCCAACAGGCTCTTGCCCGTGATGACGATGACAGCAAAGAGCGGGTTACCTACCAAGAGGTGACCGTTGGTACTTTGATTGGCGCGGGGTTCTTCGATCCAATGCAAACCCATAGAGCAGTCGCTAACGCGATACAGAGCGTCAACAATCACTCCTACGGAAACGCGTTGGCGGTTGACATGAGCAAACGTCGCAAAGCGGTCGAACGGTCGTTTAAAGACCTGGAGCGCTGCGCGGAAATATACGATGATGTGAATGCGTTTCTTTCGTCAGAAAATTTCGCCAGTCTAGCGAGTTGGACGGATCAGAATGACGGAATGAGGCGCAAGCTGGTGGCGCGATCCAACGGTTTGTTCTTTGCCGATGATCCTAATCAAGGCATGACCCTATTGCCGCTGCCTGATCTTGATGAGACGCTGCTAAATTGTATTTGGGAGTATCGGCGGGCGAGCTAGTCCGCGTTGTCGCGGCATTGCTCTCGAATACATTCCCCGGACTTGCTGTGTACATCCGACAGCAAGTCCGGGGTTTGCATGAGCCGACAGGTGTTCGCTGCCGGGGCATTCAGTTAAATTGCTGCTTCCATGCTTCGCGCAATTCTGCGAATTTTTCTGGGTGCACTTCTCGGACCTTCGCGCAAAAATAAGCGCAATCGCCGTAAGCAGTATGTTCGTTGCCGGTCGCGCATCGAAGGGTAGCGCGCAGAATGTCGGTAATGTCCATGCTGTTCGGAAATAGCCGCATGAACGCATCGTTGAACGCCTTATCGCTTGCCGTCGGCATCCTGCGGTACAGCCAAGCCATCAAATCAGTCAGCGCCCATCCGTCCAAGCACAGGCGGTTTTCATCGCTTACCGCGATAGCGGACGTGGTTACGTCGAGTGATCGGACGGTGATTGCGTTGTTCGGATTTGAGTTGCGATGGGCTTTCTCAATATCTTCAATCATTCCGTCGTTGATGGTGATGAAGAGTTTGCATTGTTTAACGTAGTAAATCATCGGCTCAAACACTCCATCCATTTCCTAGCTGCGTCGGTATCGTTATCGGTCGAGAGTATCTTTGGCGCGGGGCTGAATAGCGCTGTGGCTACATCTGTACGCAACGTCGGCGGTCCCTTGCCTTGCAATTCGGATGCATATGGACGTGCGTCCGGTTCGATGCCGTCCAAGCTGTCGTCTGCTTTGCATCGCTCATACCAATCGTCACAGCGCTTGCGGCATTGCTCATAGTGCTCACGCTGCTTATCGCTCAATTGATCGATGCGCCATGCCAACGAGTTTGCGGGCTTGATTAAAGCTTCGATCGCAGCCAGTCGCTTTCGCAGTGAGACAATTGTCACGGATTATCGCGACTGCTGTTGCGTCAACGTGGTTTCGATTTCCGACAAACGCTCGCGGAATTCTTCCAAGGTTTCGACGGCCCGTAGCTTTTCGAGCCCGCTGGAAATTGTTTTCATTTCGTCGGCGCTAATGTCACCATTTTCAAATGCGGTGCGCACGTCCGCCGGTTCGCTGCCGTGAAGTTCTTGTGTTCGCGATGATGGTAGACAGTATTTCAAAACCAGCGTTGTTGCCCATTGTTCCTTGGCGTCCAGGGCTTCGCTGAGATTGGCAATTGCGCGATCACCCATCGAGCGAACAAGGTTCATCAATTCGGTCGTTTTGCGGTTGCGGCTGCCGACCGGACGGCCGGGTCCGCCCTTAGCAAAATGACCTTTAGCGCCGCGCGGAATCACGCTTACGGTAGCGTTGTTTAGCGATGCAAGATTGCTCATCTTCTCAGACCCAAATTATCGAAATCGATCTAGCTGCACACCACTCTGCGATCTCCCTCGTGATTGTCCAGTGTTGAGCGCCGCGCCGCCTCGAAACCGGAAACCCATGCACAGATTTCCAGTAATGCAGTACGGCGCGCGACACTCCGAACGCCGCGCAGGCACTCGCGGAATCCGTTTCCGGTGCTGTCCGCAACACGACTTGGCGCGGCAATTTTAGCGCGCTGCTCAATGCAAGACTTCGATCATGTCGGGATGGTCTACGGTGAACAGCCGCAGATCGACGCAGCGAAAAGCGCCGTTCGGCAGTTCTACGATTGCGATGGGTGCCTCGTTGATATTGATCGTGTTGAACGCGATTACGGTGTCATCAGTCATTCGGAAGAATTTGTTGCGCAGATTGACCGCCGTACATTGGATATCATCGCGATACGGTTCTTTCGTCGCCTCATTGCCGTTCGCGTCTGCGAACATTCTCAGATCAACACCACGGTAGCGGTCATCTGATCGCAGTTTGTACATGGCGATTACGGCCACGTCCGGACTGCAATGCCGTCCGTGTTCATCTAGCCATGCATCGATTGGGAGCACGGCCCCATTTTCGAGCGCGAAGTATCGCTCATGGCGGTTGAGTACGGTGGTTTTGATGTTGCCGCTGTAAGTAGTCATGATGGGCTATCCATTGGGTGAGATGATGTTGCGAAATACCGGGCGGTGTTGATGCCGCCCGGTCGTTGCGATGACTATGCAGCGCTGCCGGTCTCCAGCAACCGAAAGGCCTTCTCTCCGGATAGGTCCGTCGCCAAAGCCACGATTTTGACCATTGCGCGCAACGTATCTGCCATGATTGCTACGGTTTGGGAGCGCGCGTTCAGCTCGTTGGCTGAACGCTGCGCGTAGGCCCGCGCGGCATCCATGTCCGGACCGGTCGCGATCGGATCATGCATATCTGGGACCTTGGCGAAATCCGGAGCGAGGCCCGCGCGGCGAATGTGCGCCTCGACGATCCAACGATCCGTTGCGACCTTCTGCAACTCGGCCGGAACTTCCTTATAGGCCCCGCTCTCAATGAGCGATGCCAGCCCTTCGAACGGCAAATTCGGGTCCGCGAGCATAGCACCCTTCTCGGGTAGAGTTGCCCGATCCCATAGAACCAACTGGCGAGCCCTCTGGGAGGCCGTTGTGGCGCTCGCTGGCGGGACTTCCATCGCCACGGCCCTCGCTGTGGCAATCTTCTGCATTTCGCCCTGGGCGTCCTTCTGTGCGCTCTGGAACGCCTTGGCGAACACGTTTGCGACGCTGGCCCGGAGATGTTCAGCCCGCGCGCCGGGAAGGTACTGACTATCGGCGACCTCGACCGTCCCGGCAAAGTCACCACTCCGGGCGATCAGATTCGCGACGGATTTTGACAGTGCCGATTCCTGATCGACTTTCGGCAAGAGCGCACTCTCGCGCCTGCCATCCTCATGCACCATGTTGAAAATAAAACCGCGCTCGTGCTCGCTGACGGTTGCCTGCATTTTGGGTTTTTCCATTTTGACGCGGCGGAATTGCCGGTTCGTTGCGTCGTCAAAATGATTCATTGGCGGTCATCGATCAACAGTAGAATATCGCGATATTCACAACCATGAATTTCGCAATCAGTTCGACATGCGTGATCGCTTGACCAGCGCAATCACGATCGCAATTTTCATCGTTATGGCAGATAGGACGATGGTTAGCGGGTCATCGAAGCGCGCGAACGCTATGACCAGCGATATGGACGGCTGAGGGAGGCGCAGCCGCGATGATTGGAGGGGCGCAAAGCGCGCCCGCTTTTCGGGGGACACGCGACCCGACCCAAGCAATGTCGTCTTTTGACCCCAGTCGAACATCGCTTCGCTACCTTGAGCGGCGAGAACGTGGCGGTTCGGCTGAGCGCAGCGATTGAGGGGCGTATGTCATCCATAAGGGGTACCTTCGCCTACACCGATTGGTGGACGCAATTGTCAAGGGCAGCTTCAGCGAGCGCGACATCTGCACTAAGATCGGACGGCCATTGCTAAGCCAAATTGCAAAGGAGATTTTGATGAAACGAGGTATATCGTTGGCGCTTTTGATTTCGACGATGCTATGGCACGCGGTAGCCGCCAGTGCTCAACAAGCACCGCAAAAGTATGGAGCTTGCCATTACAGGAGCGACCTTTTTTCGCAAGGTTGCATTGTGACAACAAAACGTAGCTGTTCCGCGACATATGGCTACAGCGTAACCTCGTGGGACAAAGGTGCATCCTGCACACGTATCCCGCCGTTCAAAAAGGCCAAAGCGAAGCTGATCTGCACACAAAGCCTTTTCGGGGCGTCCTGCGAGACGCCGCACCTTGAGTTCGGCGTAGGCACCTACGACAGTTTCCGTCTCAAGATTGGGTATGCGGTTCCCGATAGCTCGTGGAGGCTTACCGGTCCTGCGTCGGCCACCTACAGCGGACGGGAGGTTTTCGACGTGGAGGTCAAGGGTCAGGGTATCGGCACGATCGATTGTCAGTGGCACACCGAAGGAAGCAAACAACTTTTTGGACCGGGAGGTTACGTCGTCGGCTATTGCTCGGCACCAGCGCGGAAGGGCGGGCCCGTGTAAATTCGGGACTGCGGGTCGTCCGTGCCGACAACTGTATCTGCCTAGCGCGCTGTGCCCAGCACATCGCCTAGCAGGCACGAGCAAATATGAAATTTGCTCGAAGAATATGTAATTCTTTGGATGTGCCTACCTGACCAGTGCTTGCCTAGCGATCTAGGCACGCGTTTTTCCTTTGTTTTCCTACTCTTGCATCCTCTGTGCCTAGCGTGCCTAGTAAATTGAGGAGAGAGAGAACAATGAAATATAGCCCTCCACAAATTACGCAATTTACATTCAGCGCCCGAAACGCTGTGCGCTGTACGCTCGCAGGGGAGTAGGGAAAAACTAGGCACGCTAGGCACGGCACCAAACACAACCGCGTCCGAACCGTCGTGGCCCGTAGGAATGCCGGCGCGGCCCGCTGATGCGCTCGCATGATCGACCAAAGGAAAAAGGGCCAACGCACCGGGTTGACCCTCGTTTTTTGATAGACTCGATGGCAGATACGGTGGTCGTTTGGTTGGAATTCACCGTGATTTACAGTGTCAGTGGCTACTAGATGATTATCCGTTCGGCAATGATCGAAGCGCGATTACGTTCGGTCGGCCGGGCATTGGCTGTGTTGGTGCGACAATCGTTCCGTCAGACAGCGGCTTGCCTTGATCGCTCACATACCTTTCGACATCTGCCAACCGATCAAGTGAAAACAGATAACCCCTGACGTGTACGTATTGTTTGCGAATTGGCTTGCCGTCCGCATCGACGCGATAGTGATAGCCGAGATTACGAATAGCCTTTTCGATATCGCGTTCAAGTGGTGCTTTCCGATCTTTGGGCCAATGTGCTTTGACGGCGGCTGCACTGATCCAACCTTGGCGGCAACCGTCCAATTCATCCCTGACCATCTGTAGGATGATCGTTTCAAGTACCGTGTGGCCTTCCTGGATCGCTTCCGCCTTGCTTGTCGTATCCGGTGCGCGCATCGGGATTGCGCCGACCGCGCGCTGTTGCAGCCAATGAACTACGTGCGCCGCGCCGTCCGATCGCAGCCAATCGTACAGCCACCTAAAATATCGATCGTCCATATTGCGCCGTGAAAGATCGTCATGTGATTGGATCGCGCTATAGAATACGGCATAGCGTCTACCGTTTTTGTCGATCGGTATTGCGTCTTTGTGGTTCGAAAAGAACAGCCAGTTTGCAGCGTTGTCCTCCAATACCTGATCGACGCCTTTCGATTGCACTTCAATTCGTGCTTCGCTGATGATTGGCTTCAGCGTTTCGATAAGATCGCGCTTGTCGTCGCTCTTTATCTCGTCGGCGATGATGAAAAGCTTCTCGCGCATCCATCCGTTGAACTTCACGCCACTTTCGAGCAATTCCTTGGTCTTGGGCTCGTGGACGTAGTTTTCACCGAGACCGCGTTGCATGATCAACTTGAACAGGTTCTTGCCAACGCCTTCCGCTGACTGGATCAGCGGTGCCCAAGGGATTTTATAGCCGGGACGTTGGATGTTGTGCGCGAGATAATCGAGGATGATGTTTCGATCACGTTCGTCCGGCATCATCTCGCAAAAATGGTTGATGAACGGCGTTATATCGCCCGGACGCGCATCAATGATCGCAGGCCTATATGTGTTGACGCCCTTGCGCCCAAGCTGGTCAACGATGATTTCGCCGAACGGCTTACCCGGCAGAAAACGCGTGTGATTGACTTTCGGGACCGTCCATAGCGTCGAGCGTGTCGCGGCTTTCCATGGTTCGTCAGTGGTCTTACCCAATGCATCGATTACGAATTTCTTTCCGCCGAATGCGCCATTGAATTGCGTCGTATTCATGAAGCCGTCAGGCGTGAGAATTTCGCCGCGATTGGTGACGAAATGACAGCCTTTGAACCATTCGCGCTGCTCGCTATCAGTCAACAGTTCGCCGGTAGGTACCGGCATTGGCTGTTGCTGCTCATGCGGCGTTGGCAGCGGATTGGATTTCCGTTTTAGCTCGCCCAACCGGAAGCGACCGTTGAGCGACGGGATTTTATTGAGCAAGGAATTCCACCCCAGTTCGGTTTCGCGAATGCTGCCCCATTGCTTCAAGTTCTCTGCGACGTTGTTGTGTTCGTATTGCTCGCACCATCGCAGCCAACGCCCAAGCATCCTACCGTCATCGCCCTTGTAATGCAGCCATGCCGCTTGCTTCCATGCTGCGGTGATGGCGATCCATTCGTGACGATCAAGGTTGTTCGGGTCGCAATCGAGTAGGGCTTGTTCGCACCAATCCGGCCCCGGTCCGGTCAACGATGGATCGCCCAATGGATGCCGACCGCCGCTTGTGTTGGTGACATCGACGCCAGCCAGGGCGATTTCGAGCATGAAGGGATCGACATACTGACCGTAGCCGCCAAGCGACCAACAGGTGATCAGATGCGGTTCCTGCGGTCGTTTAAGATGCAGCGTGCCCGGTACACGCAGAACGCGCGACGAATCAATAATAGTGCGGTCGCCATTGAACAGCGTACGAAGTTTGCGCTGTAAAAGCGTGAATTTGTCATGGTCGTTGTGGTGTTGCGTTGTCCAATAGACATGGAACCGATTTGGGCTGCTTTGCACAGCGAATGATGGCGGTGGATTGAACGCGCAAGCGCGCTGGTAATCGTCGATCGCGCAAACGCCGTCCAAATCGATCGCTTGGCAGCGAATAGTTTTGACGTTGGCGATCTCATACCGACCGTTGCCGTTCATTTCATTGATGTTGATGAAACAGCCGTATCCCAACGTCTGCCACGCGATGATCTCTTTCCAAAGATCACAAAGCCTGCCACGGCGTGGGATCGCTGGCGTTTCCTTGTTCGTGTCGTGAATTAGACGAACATCAATGATCGCGGTGTTCGGATCGCTGCCAGTCAGTGCGCCGACGAACGCGAGCGCTTGCACGAATTCCTGCTGTAGTATAGACATATTGCGGTCTTTCTTGATCGGAAGACGTTGGAATGCTTAAAGGCCGCGCGGTGTCGCAAACCGCGCGGCCTCTTTCATTTACTAGGCTGCTTCTAGCGCTTTGCGCGCGATATGGGCTTGTTCAAGCACGCCCTTGAAGACTTCCGGCCCGGCGACGCTGGCGCGCTCTAGCATCGTATCAATGGCTGCCAAGCCTGCGGCTTTGCGCGCCTCGCGTGCGGCGCGTCGATTGTCTCGCCAGTCTCGGAAGTATGCGGCGCGGCTCTTCTTGTCCGGCATCTGCCTTGCTCCGTTGTTGCTGCCTGTAGTGAAACAAGTCATCAGTGCTTCGCGGTATGCGCGCAAGGGAGTCAAAACGAGCGCCGCATGCACTCGCACCGTTCTGCATCTTCATGCACGGACGCTTTCCACAACTGATTGCAGCGCGGCCGGATCGACCGCGACGGCTAATCCTGTAGTATCCGAACATCACGAAATTTGCTGGTGCCGATCGAGCGCTCAAGGCTTACGCGGGCTTTATATATGCCATCCCGCGCAGCAAAACGAAGCGATCGGGAGTCTGCTAAGCCGCCTGCGTCGCCATCGCGACCTTATTGACTTGGAGAAATCGGCCCTTGTCCGCGCGCCGCGCTACACTGTCACGCGATGACGGTGGTGACGGGGGCCACCTGCTCGTCCAAAAGTTGGCACGTCGGGAGGCCGGGAGGGATGCAACAACCGCAAGGAGCGGAGAGCCAAGGCGGTGAAGCTATTTGGTTGCCCGTTGGGGTTGTTGCATGACATAACCGTCCAGCCGGGCAGGTATGGCGGAAGTAATATCCACTAGCCGAAGTTCTCGGCACTTTTGACCCAATTGTTCTTCGCTATAGATTTGCTGACTATGAGGGGCCTGTGCTTATACGAAAGTTGTCCATAGAGAATGTTCGGAGTGTTCTTGAGCGGCAAGAGATTAGCTTCGATGGCAGAATTTCGATCCTAATTGGTCCGAACGGCGGCGGGAAAACCAATATACTGGATACGCTCGTCAGCATGCTTCGGCGGCACGTGTTCAACGCACGGCATTACGTTCCCGCAGCAACTCCCGATGAACCCAATCGATGGGAGCGCAGATTCAATGACAACCTCAACAGCTTGACGTTCGAAAAGCACAGCAATGCGCGGCAGCAAGGACAGTTGGTTGAAATTGAGTTGGAGATCAGCGCGCAAGACGTCGAGAACATGCGGGCCATTCAGAAAGATGCCTCTGATCTTCGCTCCCAATTGACCGGATTGAGGCGCAAGTACGAGCCGGATCCGTGGGCGGGCGTCGAAGCTTGGGATGTTTCGAAGATCGCCGCTGGGTGCAAAGTTACGGTCACATGGCGGGACGGAGCGGTGTTGGAACAAGCGGAGAAGCCCGCTCGCGACTTTCTCGAATATCTCAATGTGTTCGAGGAAGACAACGGATTGCGTGCCCTGGTCGGCAAAGCGACCTTGCAACTTCCGATGATCTACTTGCCCGTAACCCGATCGGCCGCCGGATTCAATTCATCAGTGGGTCTTGCTAGCTGGAATGACTATGACCATAAGCGTTCGTCCGACGCTACTACTTCTCGCAGCGGCTCAAACATCGTCACGCTCGCGGTTGGCCGCATGGCGCAGCGGTTTCGGCTTCTGCAAGAGGATTCGAATGTTGATGCTTCGACGAGATTTCGAGATACCAAGAATCTGCAAGGGCTATCGGATGAACTCGCGGCGCTCGGATATTCGTGGGAACTCGTTACTGTCGATCCGCTTCAGAATTCGTATGACGTGCGCTTAACCAAGCAGGGGACGTCGTTTCTCGTCGGCGCAGCATCATCGGGGGAGCGCGAACTTCTGACTTATCTGTTTGCGATTTTCGCCCTCAACGTTCGAAACGCTGTTATCGTCGTTGACGAACCGGAGCTACATCTCCATCCGAGGTGGCAGGCTGCGCTGTTCGAGCTATTCGAGAGGTTGTCAAAGACGACTGGCAACCAGTTCGTGATGGCTACGCATTCGCCAACGTTCATATCACCGGCTTCGATCCAATATGTGTCTCGTGTTTATAGTGAGAATCAGCGGAGCAACATCGTCCGACTAAATGCAGCGAACCTTCCCAACTCCAAGCACCTGTTCAACATGGTGAACAGCGAAAATAACGAGCGCGTGTTCTTCGCCGATACGGTGGTGCTGGTTGAGGGGCTTCACGATAGGATCGTGTTCGAGCGGGTGCTGGATGTCGTTGCGAAAAAGTATTCAATAAACGCCCCGTCAGTCGAAGTCGTGAGCATAGGAGGCAAAGGGCTATTCCCGGCTTACCAGCAACTCCTTGATGCCTGTAAGGTCGGTTGGCGGACCGTGGCCGATCTCGACTATATCGAGCAAATCGGGGATAGCTCCGTAAAAGCGCTCTTTTCCTTAGACCCCGGAGATATCAAGAGAGACGTCATCGATAACATCAAGAGTCTCGATGGAGCTGCGTTGGTGGAGCGAATCGACAAGGCAATGAAAGCCGGGGACTGGACTGATGCCAACGACCTTTGGGCGTATATCAAATCGCGCCGTCGCCGGCTGAAAGCCGGGTTAGACGAAGCGGAACAGGCTGTCCTTTCTGAATTCATCGAGAAGAAGAAGGGCGAAGGCATCTACTTGTTGGGCCGTGGCGAGTTGGAGGACTACCTCCCACTGGGCTATCGAGGAAAGGACACCCAGAAGCTAATCGAATTGGTTTCGTTAGACGATTTTTGGGATCATCTGCAACCTACTCCCCGGGCTGACCTTGAGCGCATGGCCATGGATTTCCTGGGAGTCAAAAGCGATAGAACCGACCTCTGACCACTGATTTGTCGCGGGTTGAAGCTAAGACGTTAGCAGCCGAACAACCGCGAGATCACCGCAAAGAACAGGCCGGGCGTCCAATTGCCCGGCCGTATCTATCAACGCATCAACCAACCAAGTAGTTGCCGATCACCTTCAAGGAATAGATCAACATCACGATCCCTGAAACGAACGACCAACCTTCCCAAAGCTTTTTCAACATCGCTACCGTCGCTTATTGTCGCACATTCTGATTCGTCAACGATCGTTCGTGACGTTCAACATCGCTCAATCTAAACCGCGTCACGCGTGCCGACAACTTCACCGGCTGCGGATATGTCGGCGACTTCTTCGCGTTGCGCCAAATGGTGGACGGATCGACACCCCAACGCCCGGCAAGCTGTTTATCCGTGATGAACCGTTCCGAGCCGGGCGGCTCGCTGTTGGCGAATACAGCCAGGGTGACCGGAGAGGGCGGTAGGGCGGCGCGGAGTAAGCCGGAAAACATTTGATGGGCGTCCTTTCTGTCATAGCCGTGCACTACCGTTCCGGAAGACGCATGTATAATGGCGAAAAAATGCCCGGTAGCGCGCAAGGCGTACCGGGCAAGCGAGATACAAATTGATTGCTGTGACTATCGCTTTGATCGTTGTCTAAGAACGCCGCTTCGGACTAGCGAAGGGCCAAGCGTTTCGCAAAGCTTTTGACCGTTTGCGGTGTAGAACTCGACGTAGTCATTAGACGTGCGGTTCACCAAGTCGGATACCTCCGGAATGAGTTTGCTGCGGTCGTATTGATCGTTTGTTTTCAGAGCGAACCATTCGCGCGTTGCAGCTAGCAATCGCGGTGTGTCGGATACTCCGATGCCGTCTCCGTATCGCAAAAAGCCATTCTCGACTGGTTCGTATTCGCCCGAGCAATTCGCGCCAATGACGATAGAGGCAACAATGGTTCGGATTAGCTTTTGATCTGCGCCATTGTTTAAAGCGTGCGCTGAGGTTGTGAGGGCGATTGCGAGCGCGGTTGCAATGATGGTCTTAGAATTCACAATATTACTTCCTCACCCGTTTCTTAGTCGCGGTCGTCATGTCAATTACGTTGTCTGACGACGCGCGGTTGCCATACAGGAAGTTAGCCCAATCCTGCATCATGTGTCGGCGCTTTTCGATCATGTCGCCGCGACGATAAGCCGCCTCAACTTTATCGCCAACGGTGTGCGCCAACGCCAGTTCGGCCATTTCGTTGGGATAGGTGGTTTTCTCGCCTGCCCAATCGCGGAACGTCGATCGCAAACCATGGGGAACGGCGGGCCGCCCGTTCTTTGGATCGATCCATTGCGTGCCGTCGTCTTTGGTCATCCGCTTCATTGCGGCACTGATAGCGGCATCGGTCAGTATTCCGCCTGATGGTGATGCAAACACGTATTCGCTGCCGTCCGAACGCCGTTGCTTTTCGATGATGGCGATTGCTTCGTCGCTCAACGGGATACGATGTTCTTTTCGCGACTTCATGCGTGCTGCCGGGACGGTCCAAATCTTCGCCTTGGCGTCGTATTCCGATCGCTTCATTCCGCGAACCTCGCCCGATCGGGACGCATTCAAGGCGATGAATTCCAACGCCCGCGCTGCGGTGCCGTCCCGACCGCGCAGCGCTTCAAACCATGGCGTTGCATCGGGCAATGCGATGGCTGGGTGATTTTCGGTGGCGACAACCTTGGACGGTCGCGGCAACGTCAAGGCCAGATTGCCGTCCCAACGCGCGGGATTATCGCCTGATCGGCGACCGTGAACAGTGGCCCATGCCAGCACGTTTTCGAGTTCGGCGCGCAACCGCATGGCCGTTTGCGTTTTGGTGTCCCAGATTGGCGATAGGACGCGCAGAATGTCCTGTACGGTGATAGCGCCAACCAACATGCGGCCAAGTTCGGGCTTGGCATATGTGTTGATGGTCGCCTCAAGCGCTTTGCGGTTTTTCTCGCTGCCGATAGATGCAAGTTTCGTCGGCAGATATTCCCCTAGCGCTTCGGTAAACGTCATCCCCCGTTTCTGTTCAGCGACCAATGCGGCTTTCTTTGCGTCCCGTTCGATGATCGGATCGCGCCCGTCACGAACGCTTGCCTTTGCGCTGCGGGCCGCGTTGCGTGCCGCTTCCAAGGTGATCTCGGGATAGCTGCCCAATCCCATGTTTCGGCGCTTCGTTGCGACGGTCGTTCGCAGCACCCACGATCGGCCGCCGTTGGGTGTGATTTGCAGCATCAGCCCGGCGACGCCTCCGACCGCGTAATAGGCATTGAATTCGCCGTTGTCCGGATCGGGATGTTTCAGGCGAGAAACCGCTAAAGCGGTCAATTCCTTCGCTATTTTGGGCATTTCATACCTTGATGGTCATTGCGATGTCCGTTGCGATGGTCATCAGATACCGTCTATATGCCAAAAAATAGGATTTCAGGCTGTATTTTAGGGTATTGCGAAATTTCTGATGGTCACCGCAAACGCAAATCTAACCAATCTATCTGCCAAAAACAATGCGACTATGTGCAGTGTTGGGCACGGTTGCGCATGGTTGGCTTGGGCGCGACGGAGCCGACAATGTTCGTCAGCGCCGCAGCGCGGGTACCACCAAAAACGGGATCAGTCCGAGTACGACGTTGACCAGCGCGAACGCGATTAGTGGATTATAGCTGTGGGTCAAATCGTGTAAAACGCCGCCAAACCAAGAGCCTAGCGCTGATCCAAGACCGCTCCCGATCATGATGGTCCCATAGATCGTACCGACGCGCTCGCCACGGAAGATCTTCAGCGCGGTTGCGGTGATCAGCGGGCCGCGCGAGCCGATCATGCTGCCGAAGCAGATCACGAAGCCGGTCAGCAGCCAGTAGTTCGGATACCATTGCAGCAGCCAG